>NZ_JALNTK010000029.1:0-50907 GCF_023161865.1 Pseudoalteromonas sp. 2CM36K | reverse complement strand
TTGGGATATCGCCAAGCGGTAAGGCACCAGGTTTTGATCCTGGCATTCCCAGGTTCAAATCCTGGTATCCCAGCCAATTTGCATGTTTCTTTGATTGCCCCCCACACTAGCTTCAAAACCACTAATATTTTTACTTTTATAATCCAATACCACATTTTTTCAGATATAAAAAAAGACCCAAATTTGAGCCTTTTCACCAACTAACTAAGCTCACCACTTATTGCGTATTTTAATACCCAGTTTTTTACCGGCCCTGTATTATTAGCTAACTTTAAAAATGTGCTGCGCGCCCATTTTAATGGGGCTATTTGGTTTGAGAAACCAAAGTAGCAAGCATCCATCATACTCATCATTAATAAATTAGCGTTACGACGACTACGTTCGTACTCTTTAAGCATTAGCGGGCAACCTACATCATCAGCTGTACGCAACACTTCAGCTAAGGCAGCCACATCTTGAAAGCCTAAATTAACGCCCTGTCCTGCCAGAGGATTAATGGTGTGCGCCGCATCACCCACTAAAACAAGTCGCCCTTGTGAATAATTATTGGCATGCTGCCTTGCTAGAGGAAATATAGCATGGCTTTGTACTTCAAAATCACCAGCGAGCTTTGGAAACTTTTCAATAATATGAGCTTTTAATGCGCTAGGTTGTAGGGCTTTAAATGCTTTGAGGGTATTTGCATCGTCATACCAAATTAAATTTGCATAAGGTGCTTGCATAGGTAAAAACGCAACGGGCCCTGTAGGTGTAAACTGCTGCCATGTTTTAACTTGTTGCGGTGCATCGAGCTTTATTAGCACGCCCATACAATGCTGCTGATATTGCCACCCAGTTATACCAATATTGGCTTTGCTACGTAATTGTGATTGCCCACCATCGGCTGCAATCACTAAATCAGCAGTATAGCTTTGTTTGTTATAGTGTAAGGTAATGCTATCGGGGTTTTGCTCTATTGCAGTTAAAGCCGATGCAGGATTAATCATTTCAATATTATGCTGCCCAAATTGCTGCCATAAGCTTGCTTGAATTAACTTATTCTCGATTAAATGACCTAAATGCGTGGTATTGATGGCATGGCAATCAAATAATAAATGATCGTTACCACGCTCAAAAGCTTCTAATTGCTCATAGGGAGCGAGTCTATTTTCGCGCAGCAATGGCATAGCACCGAGCTGATCAAGCAGTTTTTCCGAAAAGCGGTTAATAGCTGATACTCGTATATCAACTGCATCACTGCTAAGCACTAGTGATGCATCTATTGGGTGTTTTTCAATAACACGTACAGCTTTGCCTTGTTGCGCTAATTTAATAGCTATAGCGGCACCAACCATGCCGCCCCCTACTACAATTACATTACTTTTAGCCATGTTTTTCATCATTTTACTTCTGACTTAACTCTACTTTGATTGTATCGTAATTAGTTTGCTCTGTGTGAGCGCTTCGCTTAATTCTCTTATTAAACCCATACTATATTGATTTCAGATCACAAACATGAAATCTATACTTGGTTTTGAGCGTGTATCCAGCTAAAATACGCGTCCTTTAAGTCGAGCAAAATTTAATAATTGCGCCACTTATATCTGTTTCTAGCACATGTTTGTGCCACTATCGAATTGAACACGAGGCTATATTTCAATGAGCAAAAAGCTGCATATTAAAACCTGGGGTTGTCAGATGAACGAATACGACTCTCAGAAAATGGCTGATCTTCTAGATGCGACCAACGGCTATCAGCTAACTGAAGAAGCTGCTGATGCTGATGTTATATTACTTAACACCTGTTCAATTCGTGAAAAAGCGCAAGAAAAAGTATTTCACCAACTAGGTCGTTGGAAGTTATTAAAAGATGACAAACCAGACCTGATTATTGGTGTTGGCGGCTGTGTAGCATCGCAAGAAGGCGATTCAATTCGTCAACGCGCGCCGTTTGTCGATGTTATTTTTGGCCCACAAACATTGCACCGTTTACCTGAAATGATCAAACAAGTGCAAGGTAACAAAGGGTCATCAGTGGTTGATATTTCATTCCCAGAGATTGAAAAATTTGACCGTCTTCCTGAGCCAAAAGCGGAAGGTCCTACTGCGTTTGTATCAATTATGGAAGGGTGTTCTAAATACTGTACTTTCTGTGTTGTACCTTACACCCGTGGTGAAGAAGTAAGTCGCCCTGTTGATGACGTGTTATTAGAGGTTGCACAGTTAGCTGAGCAAGGCGTACGTGAAGTTAACTTACTAGGTCAAAACGTAAATGCGTACCGTGGTGATACACACGATGGTGAAATTTGCTATTTCTCAGACCTTATCCGTTTAGTAGCCGCAATTGACGGGATTGACCGTATTCGTTACACCACTTCACACCCCGTTGAGTTTACGCCTGACATTATTGACGCTTATGCCGATGTGCCTGAGCTGGTTGATCACTTACACCTTCCAGTACAAAGTGGCTCAGATCGTGTTTTAAACTTAATGAAACGCGGCCATACTGCACTTGAGTACAAATCAACTATTCGTAAGCTACGTAAAATTCGCCCTAACTTAAGTATGTCGTCAGATTTCATCATAGGTTTCCCAGGTGAAAGCAAGGCCGATTTTGAAGCGACCATGAACCTTATCAACGATATTGGTTTTGATATGAGCTTTAGCTTTATTTACAGTGCACGCCCAGGTACGCCAGCGGCCGATTTGCCAGATGACGTAACCGAGCAAGAGAAAAAAGAGCGCCTGTACTTATTACAAAACCGTATTACACAAATGGCACAGCAAATTAGCCGCCAAATGTTTGATACCGAACAACGTATTTTAGTTGAAGGTCCTTCTAAGAAGAACCCGATGGAACTACGTGGCCGAACTGAAAACAACCGTGTAGTTAACTTTGTTGGCCCACACACAGTGATCGGTCAGTTTGTTGATGTACGTATTACCGAGGCACTACCAAACTCTTTACGTGGCGATTTAATTCGTACAGAATCAGAAATGAACTTACGCCGCGAAATTGCCCCTTCTGCTATTTTAACCAAAGCAGCGAGCGAGCAAAAAACCGAGACAGCTAACGAAATTGGCGTTGCTACTTTCGTACCTTAGTTGCAAAAATTCATTGCGCCAGTTAACGCTGGCGCACTGTAATAGGAAGTAATTTTGAGTAATCAGTTAAAAACATTAGAGATTTATTTAGAACCTGCCGACAACAAACGCCTTTCTTCATTATGTGGCCCGTTTGACGAAAACATCAAACAAATTGAACGCCGTCTAGGTGTTGAAATTATTCATCGTGATAACTTTTTTAAAGTAACCGGTAAACTACACAGTAGCGCCGGCGCGGTAGAGATCTTAAAAAACCTTTATATTGATACTCAGCCTGTACGTGGGGAAATTGGCGAAATTGAGCCTGACAACGTCCATTTAGCCATCACTGAGTCTAAAGCGCTTGAGCAAGACACCTCAAGTAGCGCCTACGGCAAAGAAATGATGATTAAAACCCGTCGTGGCGTGATTAAACCGCGTAACGATAACCAAGGCTCATATGTTGCTAATATTTTGCACCACGACATTACCTTTGGTATTGGCCCTGCGGGTACAGGTAAAACCTATCTTGCCGTTGCGGCGGCAGTTGATGCACTAGAGCGCCAAGAAATACGTCGTATATTGCTCACTCGCCCTGCGGTTGAAGCGGGTGAAAAACTTGGCTTTTTACCCGGTGATTTAAGCCAAAAAATAGACCCTTACTTACGCCCACTTTACGATGCCTTATTTGAAATGCTTGGCTTTGAGCGTGTTGAAAAGCTGATTGAAAAAAACATCATCGAAATTGCTCCACTGGCTTATATGCGCGGACGCACACTTAATGATGCGTTTATTATTTTAGATGAAAGCCAAAATACCACCACAGAGCAAATGAAAATGTTCTTAACCCGTATTGGCTTTAATTCTAAAGCGGTGATCACCGGCGACATAACCCAAGTTGATTTACCTCGTGGCGCGCGCTCTGGCCTTCGTCATGCTATTGATGTGTTAGATGGCGTTGATGAAATTAGCTTTAACTTTTTTAAATCGCATGATGTAGTACGCCACCCTGTGGTAGCACGTATTGTTGAAGCCTATGAGCGCAACGACGAACGTGAGCGCCTTAAGCGATTAGAAAAACAACAAGCTAAAGAAGCGCTTGCCTCTCATGAGCAACCTGCGACTAAAGAGTAATACAGTGAAAACAGAACTTGATTTACAAATAGCGTGTGAGTTTGACAACTTACCCAGCCTTGAGCAGTTTGCAATGTGGGCCGATAAAGTACTTAGCCAATACCGCGATGAGTCTGAGCTGACCATTGTCATTAGCGATGAAGCACAGTCACAACAGCTCAATAATGACTACCGCGGTAAAAATAAGCCTACCAACGTATTATCGTTTGAATTTGAAGCGCCACCGGGTATTGATATCCCACTTGTGGGTGACTTAATTATTTGTCCAGCCATCGTTTTGGCTGAGGCCCAAGAGCAAGAAAAGTCATTTCATGACCACTTTGCCCATATGGTTATTCATGGATGCTTGCATTTACTTGGATTTGACCATATAAAGAGTGAAGATGCGTTAGAGATGGAAAGTATAGAAAAGCAATTACTTGCTGAACTAAACATAGCAGACCCATACCGGGACGATATTTAAATAAACGGAGCAATTAGACGTAATGAGCGACGATAACTCGCAATCTAGCCAGGGTTCTTCTGGCAGGACTTGGCTGGGCCGTATAACCCACATGTTGCAAGGGGAACCCCAGAATAGAGAAGAGCTGGTTGAGGTGATTGCCGATGCCCAAGAGCGGGATGTAATCGATCCTGAAACCAAAGAAATGATTGAAGGTGTGCTTGGTGTGTCTGAGCTTAAAGTGCGAGATATTATGATACCGCGCTCACAAATGGTCACCTTGGAAATTGATAGCCCGCTTGAAGAGCATATACCTATGATGGTTGACTCTACCCACTCTCGTTTTCCGGTTGTGTGTGAAGATAAAGACCATGTAGAAGGGATTTTACTCGCAAAAGACTTATTACCTCTCATTTTAAACAAAGATGAGCATTTACCATCGCTACGTGACTATTTACGTCCTGCTATGGTGGTGCCTGAAAGTAAACGGGTTGATACTCTGCTTAACGAGTTTCGTCAGCAACGCTACCATATGGCAATCGTGATAGACGAATACGGCGGCGTATCTGGTTTGGTCACTATTGAAGATATTCTTGAGATCATTGTTGGCGAAATCGAAGATGAGCACGATGAAGAAGAAGAACAACAAGATATTCGTCAACTAGCTAAACATGTTTACGTTGTGCAGGCACTGACCCCTGTAGATGACTTTAATGAGCATTTTAAATCAGGTTACAGCTCGCAAGACGCCGATACTATTGGTGGTATCGTATTACATGCCTTTGGCCATATGCCGAGTCGTGGCGAAACTATTGATATAGACGGGTTTCAGTTTAAAGTAACTAATTCTGATAACCGTCGTATATTACAACTGCAAGTCACCATTCCTAAGGCTGATGATAACGACAGTGAAGAAACTGCTAACTAGTCTCACCCTACTAGCAAAAGATAAAAAAGCATGGCTCGCACTGGTTGCGGGCCTTGTTTTGACTTTTAGCTACGCGCCTTTTGGTATTTGGCCAATTGTATTTTTTAGCTTGGTCGCATTATTTTATTGTATCCCTGCAAACCTCACTGGAAAAAAACACGCTAAAACCGCGGCTAAATATGGCTTTATATTTGGCCTAGGCTGGTTTGGTGCAGGTATAAGTTGGGTACATGTTTCTATCGCCACCTTTGGTGGTATGCCACTTATCGCTTCCATTTCGTTAATGGTATTACTGTGCAGCTACCTTTCATTATTTCCTGCGTTGGCACTGTGGGGAACCACTCGTTTTTCAAACGGCTCTATAAGTTTTGCAGCGCTACTGCTCCCTTGTTTTGCGATTAGTGAGTATTTGCGAGCCAAGCTATTAACCGGTTTTCCTTGGTTAAGCTTTGGCTATACACAAACAGATAGCCCACTGAATGCCCTTGCTCCTTTTATTGGTGAATTTGGACTCACGCTATTATGTATTGCCATTGGTTTTGCATTGTACAGCTTAACGCAAAAACAATTTAAAATGCCTGTTGTTACCGCTGCTGTGGTTGTTTTAGCTTTTGCAGGTGCACATTTTACAAAGGCACCCCATTACTCCAATAAAGACCTTTCTGTGCTGCTTGTACAAGGTAATATAAAACAACACTTGCGCTTTGACCCCAGTGAGTTTTGGACCACCATGAGTAAGTATCAAGATATGACGCGCCGTCACTGGGATGCTGATTTAATTGTGTGGCCTGAAGCTGCAGTGCCTGAAATAGAAGCCCTCGCTGATTCATATTTAGCAGGCTTAGACAGTGCCGCCTCATTTAATAAAACCGCGCTAGTAACGGGTATTGTCGATTACCAACGCGATACAAAAACCATTTTCAATACGCTGATTGTGGTCGGTAACAAAGAGCAAAATGATGAACATGGCCACTACCGTTACTTAGACAGTAACCGCTATCAAAAGCATCAGTTATTGCCTATTGGAGAGTTTGTTCCCTTTGAAGACATACTACGCCCCATAGCTCCGTTATTTGATTTGCCTATGTCATCGTTCTCTCGCGGAGATAAAGTACAAGATAATTTACGTGCGAATGGCTTTAACCTGCTGCCCGCTATTTGCTACGAAATAGTCTTTGCTGATTTAGTGCGTGGTAACTACAAAAGCGACTCAGACATATTATTTACGGTGAGTAATGATGCTTGGTTTGGTGATTCAATCGGCCCCCACCAGCATATGCAAATTGCCCGCATGCGCGCCCTAGAACTACAGCGTCCATTAGTGCGTGTTACCAACAACGGCATAAGTGGTGTATACGACCCCATAAGCCAAACACGTCAAACTATGCCACAGTTTGAAGCTACCACACTTAAAGCCAATATAAAGCTCATACAAGGGGATAGCGTGTATAGCCAATACGGCAATGGGTTTGTATGGGGGTTTATATTGTTATTGGGTATGATTGGATTTGGGGTTAGATTTAAGAAGTAAATTCGTTGGTTACTAGCTCAATAATTTGTTGTTTTATTGCTGCCTGCGGAGACTTCACCTCACTAAGTTGCGGCTGCAATCTATTTATCTCTTCTTGTTGTTGCTCGATTTTATATTTTTTAGCCCCGATATGCTCAGCATCCATAGTCAAACGATTGTCGTCTTCAGCTGGCCCATATTGGCTATTATTTATGGTTAAACTACGTTATACAGTGCTCTGCTTAAGCTTATTTACATGCTCTTGTAATGCAACCACTTGCTTATATGCCTTTTCTAAATTTTGATATTGCTCAGCAAATGTTGCGCTATCTTCGCTGTATTTTTGAACCTTTGCGTCTAAAAACTCTGATAAAACATAGTCAAGTTCTTCTTGTGATTCGTCACCTGTAGGTTGCCGCTCTGTTTCTACTAAAGCCTGATTGTTATAATTAGATGCTTGATATTGAATTGAGGCGGTTGAAATCTTCATTATTTTATCCCTAAAATAAATTTGTAACTATTTTAGGTACCGGCTGATATTTTAAACTCTTGAGTAGGATTGACTGATAAGAGCAAATAAAAAAGCCCTACTTGATTAAAGCAGGGCTTAAAGTATTTTTTACCTTAAAATTACGACTCAATAGCCAGTAATTCCACCTCAAAAATAAGCAATGACGCAGGAGGTATACTCCCTACCCGCTTTTCACCATAGGCAAGCTGGTGTGGTATATAAAACTGAAATTTATCGCCCGGGCTCATCAGTTGCAGACCCTCAGTCCAGCCTTTTATCACTTGGTGCAAGCCAAAGCTAATCGGAGTTTTACGCTCTACTGAGCTGTCAAATACAGTGCCGTCGATTAAAGTGCCATGATAATGCACTTTCACCAGACTTGTTGGGCTAGGTGTATTTTCGCTCTGTCCTTTATGGATTATTTTATATTGCAAGCCAGATGCGGTTTCATTTACGCCTTCAGTTTTTGCATTAGCAATTAAATAATCACTTTCAATTTGTGCGTTAGCGATTGCTTGCTGCTTAGCTTTTTTACTGTTTTTAAAAATTAAAACACAAAAAATTGCAATAACAATCAGTAAAATTATATTGATCATAACTCCCCTTTTTCATCTTCTGAGTCGTGGTCTTTTTCGTCACTGTTATCGCCATTAACAATATCGGCAATGTCTTTTAATCGCGCTAATGCAATGCCATTAACCGAATCATCTGGGTAGTGTTCATCAACCATGTCACCCGCGTCAATGTCCATTAGTAAGTTTAGCGCTTGGTCAACGGTTTCAACGGCGAAAATATTAAATTTACCCAGTTCAACCGCATTGAGTATTTCATCATCAAGTACTAAGTTAACTTGGTTTGATTTTGGAATAATAACGCCTTGCTCACCCGTTAAGCCGCGCATTTTACATAGCTTAAAGAAACCTTCTATTTTCTCGTTTACACCACCAATGGCCTGTACATCACCATGTTGGTTAATTGAACCGGTTAGAGCAATAGACTGACTGATAGGTAAGCTCGTAATGGCGGAAATTAGCGCACAAAGTTCAGCAAGAGAGGCGCTATCACCATCTATGTAGCCATAACTTTGTTCAATAGCGATATTCGCACTGAGTGTTAAGCTAAAGTATTGCGCGTATTTGTTACCTAAATAACCAGTGAGCAGCATTACCCCTTTTGAGTGAATTGCTTTACCCAGCTCAGCTTCGCGTTCCACATCAATTACGCCGTCGGCGCCCGCATAAACGGTAGCAGTAATACGTGCAGGTGTGCCAAATGAGGTGTCACCAATGTGCAGTACAGTTAAACCATTTACTTTACCTACGGCTTGCCCGTCGGTCGCAATTAAGGTGTGCCCTTCTTTTATATCGCTGAGCATATTTTCACTAATTTGCCCCGTACGATATTGTTTGCCTTCAATCGCTTCGTCAATATGGCGTGCATCAATCACCGTTAGCTTGTCTTGTTTAGCGTAAAAACTAGCCTCAGCCACCAGCTCTAATACATCAGCGAAACGGGCTGAGAGTTTATTATGGTGCTCAGCTTGGCGATAACTAAACTTAAGCAATCGCACCATTGCTGATTCGTTTAACATGCACTTTAATGTTTGCTCGCAGTAATCACTGACTTTAGTAATAAACTGATACTGCAGCTTATCGCTACTTGGTAAGTAATAATCAAAATCGGCAAGTACTCTAAATAACTCGGCAAATTCTTCGTCGTATTCACCGATGGTGTAATAAAGCTCACGTGAGCCAAGCAAAATAATTTTCACATCAAGCGGTATTAACTGCGGGCGAAGCGTAAAGCTACTGCCAACTACACTGTCTTGATAAGGTAAGTCATTTTTAATTTGATGCGTTTTTAACGACAGTTTTAGTCCATCCCACACTTGGGGTTGAGCCATTACTTTTTCAGCATCCATAATTAAATAGCCGCCATTCGCGCGGTGCAATGCACCTGGTTGAATTGATCGATAGCTGGTAATTAACGACCCTTGCGATGTGGCGTATTCAATTTTGCCAAAAATATTACCAAACGTTGGGTTTGGCTCGTAAACAACCGGTGCCGCATCGCCTTCTTTATATTCGACCAAAATATTAGGCGCAAAAAAGTCGGTAAGCATGCCTTTACGATCAAAGTCTTCTTTGTTTTCTTCGCTTTCACCTTCATCATCAAGCCATTCGAGCACGGCATCAATAATTTCTACACGTATATCTTTTAAATAACGCAGTACACCAATATGGCTGGCATATTTATGTTCTAAATCTTTTAATAACGGTTTAGTAGCTTGCTCAGCGGTAGACTTTTTAAGGTTGCGAAGCTTTTCTTTGGATTCACGTTTCCAGCGCGGTAACTCAATAAGCGCCTCAATGAGGGCATCTTCTAATTTTTCTATACGCTCAAAAAACATCTCGCGTAAGTCATCTTCAAGATCAGAAAACTCATTATCGGTAAGTTGTTTACCATCAATCAGCGGTGCAAAGCCGACTACGCCTTTTTCTTCAATTAGTGCCACACTTTGCTCAAGCGCAGCTATTTCTACTGCGGTAATAGCGCCATCGTAAGCATCGTTAAACTCACGGTCTATCGATTTTTTCTTACGCTGATAGGCTGGGTTATCAAATGCAGCAGGAAAGGTGTCGAGTACTTCATCAATAAACGAGTCAATATCATCGGCTAATTGTTTGCTTTGCCCTGCATGCATAAATAAGGCAATAGGCTCACGGTGATCGTCGTAGTTATTAACATATAACCATTCATGCGGTGTTGTGCGCTCTTTAGCGTGTTGTTTTAATTTGTCTTTTACTAAGGTAAAACGCCCGTGTGCCGCCTCTCCCATTACGTAAACATTATAACCGGGTAGGTCCATTCCTAAAGAAAAGTCCAACGCACTTTGCGCACGTTGTTGGCCTATAAAGGTAAGTTGCTCAGGGTATGGATTGCTCATGCAAGTGCTTACATGGCTCGAAGAAATACTCGGTGCAAGATTTGATACAGGTAGTGGCAGCAGTTTTTTCGTCATTCTAACTTCTTTTTTTACCAGCTTAATTGCTAGATTTGGGCATATTGAGTGGCCTACAGCCACTCAATACTTATATTTAGGGTTGTAAAGCCTGGCGGCTAAAATAGATGCCATCACACTGCGTACAAGGAATAATTTGCGTTGCATGGTAAACATCGTAACTATGGTTGCAATTCTTACATACTAATGTGCCCATGGCTATCCATTCACCTGCGTGATAAACACCATTATGCTTAAAATCTTCACTTAATGACTGCCATTCAAGCTGTGTTTTGTCTTCAATATGAGAAAGTTCAAACCACAATGACTCTTTAAGCTCCTGCCATGCAAGCGAATTATAGTAGCTGTTATTTTCTTGTAGATGAGAGATATCGCGCATTAAGTAATTACGATAAAGCTGATATTTTTCTTCACCTAAATCTTTAAGTGCCTGCTCAGATTCAATAAATCGCTTTACTGCAGCTTTAACCTCATGCTCTTTCACATCTTTTAACCAATCGGTTAAATCACTAAGCCATGCTCTGTAATCTGCCATTTTATACTCCTTCAAAATTGTGAGGGGACTGATATTTATACGGCGCTATTAGCTGTTGATAAAAACAACACCATACAGGCTTTGTTTAGGGTCTGTTGACCTTTTAAGGTTAAATTTGCAGCAGTCTGTTTGGTATTTAGGCAAGGCAGAGCCTATGTGGTGTGGTTATTCCCCATAAATAGGCGATAACGCAGCATCAATGCCAAACAGGCGCTGCCCGAAGGGTTCTGCCTAGGGGTGATTTACTCTTTGTTGCCTACATGGATGTAGGTAAGGGGCGTGAGCAGGACGCGGAAGCTTTGCTCGGTTTTTACTTAGCCCACTAGGTTACAAACCTCGCGTCGCGATTAAATCGCCCCTAGTTTGAACAAATTGTAATCCACAAAGATCAACAGACCCTAGCTTAAACCTCAAATACTTGCGTGTAAACTCAACTAAAAAGATTAACAAACGCTAAGTTAAAACTGACTCCTAACGTAGATAAGTATAGGTTAACCTGCACTGAAAACTAATTTAGCGGCAAATTTGTAAAAAGCGCCGCTTTGGCGCTGTGAATAACCCTTTATTTGGGGTATCCTATCGACAATTTTTTATTAGTATGCAAGAAGTTTGGAAACGTAAATGCAAGAGCAATATAACCCACAAGACATAGAGTCAAAAGTCCAACGCTACTGGGAAGAAAACCAAGTATTTAAAGTCACAGAAGACGAGAGCAAAGAAAAGTACTACTGCCTCTCAATGTTTCCTTACCCAAGTGGTCGACTGCATATGGGTCATGTGCGTAACTACACCATTGGTGACGTGGTTTCTCGCTTTCAGCGCTTGCAAGGCAAAAACGTAATGCAACCTATGGGTTGGGATGCGTTTGGTTTACCTGCAGAAAACGCGGCTATTAAAAATAAAACAGCCCCAGCAAAATGGACTTACGAAAATATTGACTACATGCGTAACCAGCTTAAGCAATTAGGGTTTGGCTACGACTGGGATCGCGAAATTGCGACGTGCCACCCAGAATATTATAAATGGGAACAATGGTTCTTCACTAAGCTTTACGAAAAAGGCCTAGTGTACAAAAAAATGTCAACGGTTAACTGGGATCCTGTGGATCAAACAGTATTAGCTAACGAACAAGTAATTGATGGTCGTGGTTGGCGTTCAGGTGCGGTCGTGGAACAAAAAGAAATTCCACAGTGGTTTATAAAAATTACCGACTATGCTCAAGAGCTATTAGACGACTTAGACAAACTAGAAGATTGGCCTGAGCAGGTTAAAACCATGCAGCGCAACTGGATTGGTCGCTCTGAAGGGTTAGATATCGAGTTTACGCGCACCGACAATAACGAAAAGTTTAGTGTATACACCACTCGTCCAGATACGTTTATGGGCGTGACATACCTAGCTGTGGCCGGTGGCCACCCAATCGCACAAGAAGCGGCTAAAAACAACGACGCGATTGCGATGTTTGTTGAAGAGTGTAAAAACACTAAAGTTGCCGAAGCGGATATGGCAACCATGGAGAAAAAAGGCATTGCAACAGGCTTTTACGCCACTCATCCATTAACGGGCGAGCAAGTGCCTATTTGGGTTGCAAACTTTGTATTGATGCATTACGGCTCAGGCGCGGTAATGGCAGTACCAGCGCACGACCAACGTGACTTTGAATTTGCCACCGCATACGGCCTCGATATTAAACAAGTTATTGCCCCTGCTGAAGGTTCAGAGCTTGAGGTAAACCTTAGCAAAGAAGCATTCACCGAAAAAGGCGTACTGGTTAACTCAGGTGAATTTGATGGCCTTGATTTTGAAAACGCCTTTAACGCTGTTGCCGACAAACTAGAAGCATTAGGTGTAGGTGAGCGTAAAGTAAACTTCCGTCTTCGCGATTGGGGCGTAAGTCGCCAGCGTTACTGGGGCTCTCCAATCCCAATGCTGAGCGATGAAAACGGTAACGAGCTTGCTGCTACTGAAGATATGCTCCCTGTGCGTTTACCAGAAGATGTGGTAATGAATGGTGTTACATCGCCAATTAAAGCCGATCCGAATTGGGCTAAAACAACTGTAAACGGTGTACCTGCTACTCACGAAACAGATACTTTTGACACCTTTATGGAATCATCATGGTATTACGCTCGCTACTGTAGCCCACGCCATGACGAAGGCATGTTAGACCCAGCAGCCGCTAACTACTGGTTACCAGTAAACCAATATATTGGTGGTATTGAGCACGCCATATTGCACTTATTATATTCGCGCTTTTTCCACAAATTATTACGTGACTTTGGTTTAGTTAATTCAGATGAACCATTCGACCGCTTACTTTGTCAAGGTATGGTACTTGCTGAAACATTTTATCGTAAAGATGAAAAAGGTGGCGACATTTGGATTTCGCCAAGTGATGTAAACACAGAAACCGACGACAAAGGTCGCGTAACTAAAGCATGGCATAAAAAAGATGGTGAACCGGTGTTCTCATCTGGCATGAGCAAAATGTCTAAGTCGAAAAACAACGGTATAGACCCACAAGAAGTTATTGCCCAATACGGTGCAGATACAGTGCGTTTATTTATGATGTTTACAGCACCACCAGAGCAAACGCTTGAATGGTCAGATTCAGGCGTTGAAGGCGCACATCGTTTCTTAAAACGTGTCTGGAAATACGCAGTAGACGTTAAAACAGTAGGTTACCAAGCACTTGATAAATCGGCGCTTACTAACCCGCAAAAAGTACTACGTCGTGAGCTACACAAAGCAATCGCAAAAGTGAGCGATGATGTAGAGCGTCGTCAAACCTTTAACACCGCTATTGCCGCAATTATGGAGCTTTCTAACAAGCTATTAAAAGCGCCATTAAGTGACACACAAGATGTTGCCATTGCTAACGAGGCACTGGAAGCATTAATAATTATGCTGGCACCTATTACACCGCATTTATCGCATCAATTATGGCAAGACCTAGGTAAAGAAGGTGATATTTTAGATGCGGCATGGCCAAAAGTTGACGAATCTGCTCTTGTTGAAGATGAAAAACTAATCATCGTACAAGTAAACGGTAAGCTGCGTGCAAAACTAACAGTGGCAGCTGATGCTACGCAAGAGCAAGTAGAAGCTTTGGCATTTGCCGAGTCTAACGTGACTAAATTTACTGATGGTGCAACGATACGAAAAGTTATTTATGTACCAGGTAAATTACTTAACGTGGTAGCTAACTAATATGGCTGCTTTAAACGCCATTAAAAACGGACTAGCCTTAGTGCTAGTCTGCTTTTTGTTATCGAGCTGTGGCTTTCATCTTAAAAAAGCGTCTAGCCTACCCAATGATTTAAAACAGCTAACGCTTGTGGGGGATGATCAAAAATCTGCTTTATTTAGCTATTTACAAAGCGAACTGATTATGAGCGACGTCACTTTAGTGCCTGCAAGTAAACAATCAGCGCAGCTTTATTTATTTAAAGAACAACTAGAGCGTCAAACCTTATCGTTGTTCCAAAACGGACAAGTAGCTGAGTACGAACTGGCATACAGCGTAAGTTATGTAGTAAAACGCCCGAAACAAAAAGCCATCGAAAAACGCTTTGAGTTATACCGTAACTACCAAGACGATCCAGATAACGCACTAGCAAAAGCAAAAGAGCTTGAGCTGCTAATTAGCGAAATTCGCCAACAAGCGAGTCGTCGTATTGTTAGAGAGTTGTCGCAACTATAATGCGTTGTTATGCAAATCAGCTATCGAGTGAATTAAAAAAAGGCTTAAAACCTTTTTATTTGGTTTTTGGCGAAGAGCCTTTTCAAGAAGCGCAATGTGTACAGCTCATTCGCGACACGGCAAAGGCACAAGGATTTGATGAAGTAATTAAATTCACTTTAGCTCAGGGCTTTGATTGGCAGGAAATAATCGCGCAATACCAAAGTATGTCGTTGTTTAGTGCGCGTACGATTATTGAGCTAGATTTAAACCAGCAAAAACCGGGGACTCCCGGCGCAAACACCTTTAAAAAAATAGTAGAGCTTGAAAACCCTGATACGATCTTAATCGTAAAAGGCGCCAAGGCCAGTCAAGATGTTCAGCGCGGTGCGTGGTTTAAAGCACTTGATAAGCATGGGTTATTTGTCCCCTGCTACCCGCTTAGCGGAAATCACTTAAAGCGTTGGCTTGATGAGCAGTGCCAACGTTTGTCACTAAATATTCAAAATGAGGCTAAACTCAGTTTAATTAATGCCACTGAAGGCAACCTACTTGCGTGCTATCAAGAACTCGAAAAACTAGCGTTAATACACGGTAATGCTCTGATCACGCAACAACTGGTGATGCAAGGACTGCTAAACCAAGCCAAGTTTGATATTTTTGATTTAAGCGATGCGCTTTTAAACGGCCACACCGCTCAAGCTATAAAAGTACTTAACAAACTTGCCAGTGATAACACTGAGGTTGTGAGTATCTTATGGGCTATCAATAAAGACCTAAATACATTATTGAGTGTGCAGCAGGGATTATTGCAAGGTGAGTCATTAGCAACCTTATTTAAACAAAAAGCGATTTGGAAAAATCAACAAGCGCCAGTACAAACAGCCATTAACAGGCTAAACATTCATACCCTAGAGAATATTAGCAGTGAACTGGCATTGTTTGATGCAAGTTACAAGCAAGGCGCATTGATTGCCCCTTATCAAGCATTGGCGCATATTTGCATTAAGTTCTGCCAACCGCTCGATATTCCACTTCCCTGCCATACTAACCGTCAGTAAAGGGAAATACATGATTGCAATTTTTGGTGGTACTTTTGATCCCGTTCATTTGGGACACCTTAATATGGCGCAGCAATGCGTTGCGACCTTTAAATTACACTCACTCTATTTTATGCCCTGTGCAATACCCGCACACAAAGCGGCACCGGGGATCAGCACCGAGCATCGTATAGCAATGCTTAAAGCCGCAATTACACCTTATGCGCCGTTCAAACTTGATTTACGAGAACTGCAACGCAGCGGCCCGTCGTATTCTTTATTAAGTTTGCAAGAGCTAAGAGCAGAAAACCCCGATACCCCTATTTTATTTTTAATCGGCATGGACTCATTCAACAATTTCGATAAATGGTATCAATGGCAAACAATAACTCGCCTTTGTCATCTGGTGGTGTATCAACGCCCTGGCCAAAGCTGTGATGTACAAGGGGAACTTAAAAACTACAAACAGCAGGCTGTGACCAACGATATTTTTCTGCTCAACAAAACAAATGCCGGACACCTTTACTTTTTAGAGGGAGAACAGCTGGACGCTGCATCCAGCGAAATCCGTCAAGCCCTTAAAAAAAGAACTAAAAAGAGTGAACTATTACCCGACGCCGTGAGTCACTATATTAAGCAGCATCAGCTTTATCAAGAGTGATTGGTATAAACCCCTCAGCGTGTTAAAATAGCCGCTATTAAATTTTAAATTGAGACAAAACCTTGGATTCGAAACAACTACTCGCTTTTGCACTAGACAAAATTGACGATATGAAAGCACGTGATGTGATTCAACTTGACGTAACTGGCAGCTCAGACGTAACCGATTACATGATTGTATGTTCAGGCACATCAAGACGTCATGTATTGTCAATTGCTGATAACTTAGCAAAAGAAGCTCGCCACGCTGGTGAAGAGCCATTAGGGTATGAAGGCCAAAGCGATGGCGAATGGGCACTCGTTGATTTAGGTGATGTGATTGTTCACGTTATGCAAGATCAAGCACGTAGCTATTACGATCTAGAAAAGCTTTGGGGCTAATAGCTCCCTATTTTAGACAACGCTTGGAAGTAACGTCGTGAAAATACAAATGATTGCTGTTGGTACAAAAATGCCAGCATGGGTAGAAACAGGCTTTGCAGAATATCAGCGCCGCTTTCCCAAAGATATGGCACTGGAACTAATCGAAATACCTGCAGGTAAACGTGGCAAAAACGCAGATATAAAGCGTATTTTACACACCGAAGGTGAAAAAACCTTAGCCGCTATACCTAAAGGCAACCGTATTGTCACACTGGAAGTAACCGGTAAAGCACTGGATACTCACCAGCTAGCGAAAAACATGGAAAAGTGGCAACTTGATGGTCGCGATGTCAGTTTACTGATTGGCGGACCAGAAGGCTTAGCTCCCGAGTGTATTGCGGCCTCTGAGCAAAAATGGTCGTTATCAAATTTAACGCTCCCACACCCTTTAGTACGCATTATTGTTGCTGAAAGCCTTTACAGAGGCTGGAGCTTAAATAACAACCACCCTTATCATCGCGAGTAGTTTCTTGCCATGCTAAAACGAAGACCCACTATTCGCGACCACTCAGCAGAAGCTAATTTATTTGCTCGGCGTGCATTCGTGGGTTTTATTTTTATCTTAGCCTTAGTAGCCATATTATTGTCTAACTTGTACACCATTCAAGTTGACGACCACCAAGATTACCAAACTCGCTCTAACGACAACCGCATAAAAGTAATCCCTATTGCACCTAATCGCGGACTTATTTACGACCGCAACGGTGTTTTACTGGCAGAAAATAAGCCCGTTTATAACCTTGAAGTGATCCCTGAAGAAGTTGATGATTTAACCGCCTCTTTGGAGTCTATCAGCAAAATCATTGAAATAACCGAGCAACAACAAGCTGATTTTATTGATGATATAAAACATACTCGACGTTTTAAAAGTCAAGTCCTCAAAGCCCGTTTAAATGAAAACGAAGTTGCGATGTTTTCAGTAAATCAACATAAATTTCCAGGGTTTAGCATTGAAGCGCGCCTAGCGAGATATTATCCCTTTGGCGATACTTTAACCCATGCATTAGGCTACGTTGCAAAGCTTAATAGAAAAGAGCTAAACAAACTTGAGCAACAAGATGAAGCCACAAACTACCGAGCCACGCATGATATTGGCAAGCTGGGTATCGAAAAATATTACGAGCCGTTACTACATGGTCAGGTCGGCTCACAGCGAGTTGAAGTAAACAACCGTGGCCGTATTATTCGCACCTTAAACATCGATCCACCGCAGCCGGGTGACGACTTAGTACTTACTCTCGACATTGGTTTACAACAAATAGCCCAACATGCACTTAAAGATATGCGCGGCGCTATTGTGGTAATGGATGCAAAAGATGGCGGCGTTTTAGCGCTTTATTCAAACCCTAGTTATGACCCCAACTTATTTGTGCACGGTATTAGCAGTAAAGATTACAAAGCCTTACTCAACCCTGATCGTCCACTGATCAACCGTACCACTCAAGGACGCTATGCACCCGCATCAACTATTAAGCCGCACATGGCTATTTTGGCATTAGAAGAAAACATAGTGCAAGAAACCACCAGCATGTGGGATCCAGGTTTTTTTCAAATACCAAACGTAGAGCATAGATGGCGAGATTGGAGACGTTGGGGCCATGGCCATGTTGATGTTTACAAAGCAATAGAAGAGTCATGCGATACCTACTTTTACGATGCAGCCTATCGAATGGGGATCACCAAAATAAGTAACTTTATGGCTCGCTTTGGCTTTGGTGAATTATCCGGTATTGATATTCATGAAGAAACAACCGCTATTTTACCCTCAAAAGAGTGGAAAGAAGCCCGTTTTAAAGAGTCTTGGTGGCGTGGCGATACTATTTCTGTAGGAATTGGCCAAGGTTATTGGACTGCCACCCCCATTCAAATAGCGAATGCCACTAATATTTTAGTTAACAGAGGGATAAATCACCCTCCTCATTTAGTGCAAGTTGCTAAAAAAGAAGATCAAATTACTCAGCTCAATAATGAAGAAAAGCCACCTGTTGTTCTTAATAACGAAGATAACTGGCGCATTGCTATTGATGCTATGCATAACACGGTTAAAAAAACCACCGGAACTGCCCATCGTGCGTTTAAAGGCGCTACCTACGATCCAGCAGGTAAAACCGGTACTGCCCAAGTGGTGAGTATTGCTCAGGGCGAGCGTTACGACGCCGATGCACTTAAAGAGCGCCAACGTGATAACGCCATTTACGTCGGTTTTGCCCCCTACAACAACCCACAAATAGTAGTCTCTATTGTGGTAGAAAATACCGGTGGGGGAAGCTCAGTAGGTGCGCCGATTGCCCGTCAATTAATGGATTATTATTTTGCAGCTAACCCAATTCAATCCTCAGGGAGTCAAGTACCATGACGGCTTTACATAATAAGCGTTCTATTTGGCTTCGCCTGCATATCGACTTGCCACTTTTAATTGCGTTATTGCTGATGATGGCCGGTAGTATCACCATTGTATACAGCGCCTCAGGGCAAGACTCGGCTATGATGATCCGCCATGTAACCCGCATGGCAGGTGCAATTATTGGAATGTTTTTTTTAGCGCAAATCCCCCCCGCTACGTTAAAACGCTTAGTAATTCCCATGTATTGCCTAGGATTACTCATGCTAGTTGGAGTACTACTATTTGGTGTAAGCTCTAAAGGCGCTCAACGCTGGTTAGATTTAGGCATTACCCGCTTTCAACCCTCAGAGCTGATGAAATTAGCGGTTCCTATGATGGTGGCTTGGTACATTGGTCGTAACCACTTACCACCGCGTCCACTTCATTTAATTATTGGCTTTGCCATTGTTATGTTACCCACCTTACTTATTAAGGAACAGCCCGATTTAGGCACCTCAATTTTGATTGCCAGCTCCGGTGTGTTTGTATTGTTTTTATCTGGCTTGAGTTGGCGTTTAATCGGCTTTTTAAGCTCGGTTGTTGCTTTGGCAGCATGGCCATTTTGGCACTACGGTATGCACGATTATCAAAAGCAAAGGGTACTGACCTTTTTAGACCCTGAGAGCGATCCGCTGGGTTCTGGCTATCATATTATTCAATCAAAAATTGCCATTGGTTCAGGCGGTATCGAAGGTAAAGGCTGGCTGCAAGGCACGCAATCGCAACTAGAATTTTTACCTGAGCGACATACCGATTTTATTTTTTCAGTACTGAGTGAAGAGTTTGGCTTATTTGGTGTGTGTGTTTTACTTAGTTTATATTTATTTATTATTGGCCGTGGACTGTATATTGCGGTTAACGCACAAGATGCGTTTGGTAAACTATTAGCCGGCTCACTCACGCTCACATTTTTTGTTTATATTTTTGTAAATATTGGCATGGTATCGGGTTTGCTACCTGTTGTAGGTGTACCGTTACCATTAATTAGTTATGGCGGTACCTCAATGGTGACCCTGATGGCTGCATTTGGCATTATTATGTCGATTGCCACAGATAAAAGGATGCTCTTAAAATAATGCGCCTTTACAAACAACTTATAATTATTATTCTCGTTAGCCTCTTTTTAAGTGCATGCAGCAGTTCAAATAGTCGTTACAGCATGCGCCATGATGCGGCGCCGCTTCGTGCACCGACCGAATTAGAAATGCAAGATGCCATTGTTACTCAAGTTATTAAAAGTGCGAGTACCACGCGCCCCTACGAAGTGCTTGGCAAACGCTATACCCCGATGCTCGATGAAACCGGCTATTCAGAAACGGGCATTGCTTCGTGGTATGGGCGTAAATTTCATGGGTATCACACCTCTAATGGCGAAATTTACGACATGTTCGCGATGACCGCAGCTCATAAAACGTTGCCTTTACCTAGTTTTGTGCGGGTAACAAATACGGCTAATGGCAAATCAATTATTGTTCGTGTTAATGACCGTGGCCCCTTTCATGATAATAGAATTATTGACCTTTCTTATGCCGCTGCATACAAACTTGGATACCATAAGTATGGTACAGCAGAGGTTAAGCTAGAAGCCATTACTCTAGCCGATACCCATGCACGAAAAACCTATGTTCAAGTTGCCGCGGGCAGTACCTTAGCCAACATAGAAGCGTTAGCAAGTACACTGCGAGAACAGTATAAGTTACCGACAAATATCGTTGAAAAAGACGCTATTTATAGATTGCACTTAGGGCCAATAAAAGATGCCCAACATGCGCAACAAGTACTAGAAACATTAAAACAAAATCAATTTCAAAACGCGTTCTTGCTTTACACTCAGTAAGCCCTTTAGAATGGGAATACGCATATTTTTAACTTTAACCATTAATGAGTATGATGAAATCTATTAAACATAAAATTCTTACTGGTGTTTGCGGCTTAGTCTGTTCTGCCGCCGTATTTTCAGCCACCGCTCAAATTATTCCAGCGCCTCCTCAAGTTAATGCAAAAGGTTACTTTTTGGTGGACTTCACCACAGGTAAAGTCATTGCACAAGGCGAGGCTGATACCAAACTCGCACCGGCCAGCTTAACTAAAATGATGACCAGTTATGTAATTGGTACCGAAATTAATGCTGGTAATATTGCGCCCACCGATATGGTTACTGTTAGTGAAAAAGCGTGGGCAAAAAACTTCCCTGAATCATCAAAAATGTTTATTGAAGTCGGTAAACAAATTAGTGTCGATGATCTTAACCATGGCATTATTATTCAATCAGGAAATGATGCATGTGTTGCTATGGCAGAGCATATTGCTGGCAGCGAAAGCGCGTTTGCAGATTTAATGAATGCTCACGCCGAAAAAATAGGCATGACTAATACGCATTTTGTTAATAGCCATGGCCTTGATACTGATGCGCATTATACAACGCCACGCGACATGGCAACATTAGGGGCTGCACTTATCAGAGATGTGCCTGATGAATACGCTCTATATAAACAAAAGTCTTTTACCTTCAATGGCATAAAGCAATATAACCGCAACTCTTTGTTGTGGGATGAAAGCCTAGATGTAGATGGTATTAAAACAGGTCACACATCTGATGCCGGTTACAGCTTAGTCACCTCTGCAACAAAAAACGACATGCGTTTAATTGCCGTTGTAATGGGCACCTCAAGTGAGCGCGCGCGTAAAGTAGAAAGCAAAAAACTACTTAACTACGGTTTTCGCTTTTTTGAAACAATTACCCCGTATAAAGCCGGCGATAGCTTTGCTGAGCAACGTGTTTGGATGGGTAATAAAGAGAATGTTTCTTTAGGAATTTTAGAAGATACACCTATTACTATTCCTCGTGGTCAGCATAAAAACCTTAAAGCAAACTTTGAGCTAGACGATACCCTTGAGGCACCTTTAGCCAAAGGCACTAAAGTAGGTACTTTATTTTTACAGCTTGAAGGCGAAGATATTGCACAATATCCGCTAGTTACACTTGAAGAAATACAAGAAGGTAGCTTCTTTAGTAAAATATATGACTACTTACGCTTACAGATTATGTAATTGCGAGTAAAGTAATATGAACGCCTCCACTGTGAGGCGTTTTTTTTTGCTTGAAAAGTGCTAGAATGCGCCCCATATATACCAATCGTATTGAATGACTATCATTGGCTTGGGTCAACAATAGCATCATTTCAAGATTGCCATTAGCCTGTCAGTTTTAAGCTTCGCGTTTTAGCAAAGCCAACACTTTTTGTTTGAGGAGTTCCCGTCGTGGTTGAACCTGTTAAAGACACTAAATTTGATGAGTACTTAGAGTACCCTTGCCCATTTACATTTAAAATTATGGGTCTAGCTAATGTAAACTTAACTGATCAAATTTTAGCTAAATTACAACCTATTGCTCCAGGTGATTATGCGCCAAAAGTAAAACCAAGCAGTAAAGGTAATTACGAGTCTGTAACGCTAGTAGCTACTGTAACAAGCGGCAAACACATTGAAGAAATTTACAACGTGATCAGCAACATCGATGACGTACGCCATATGCTTTAATCCATAGTTGAGAGTTGTTGTGAGCGAAAACACCCTAATCGTACGCCAACTGGGTCGTCAGCGTTACATGCCGATTTGGCAAAAAATGCAAGACTTTACCGACACCCGTGATGAAAATACCCCAGATGAAATTTGGCTGGTAGAGCACGAAAGTGTATTTACCCAAGGCCAAGCCGGTAAAGATGAGCACTTGCTCGCCCCAGGTGATATTGAAGTGATTAAAGTGGATCGTGGCGGACAAGTAACTTACCACGGCCCAGGTCAGCAAATGATGTATGTATTATTTAACTTACGTCGTTTAAAGATTGGCGTACGAGAGCTAGTAACATGGCTTGAGGAATGTATTATTGAATCCCTTGCTGAGTACGGTATTGATGCATACGCAAAAGCCGATGCACCCGGTGTTTACGTGAACGACAGCAAAATTGCCTCTTTAGGCCTAAGAGTTCGTCGTGGCTGCTCATTTCATGGCTTAGCATTAAATGTTAACATGGACCTAAGTCCATTTTTACGCATTAACCCTTGTGGTTATGCGGGCATGAATATGGTGCAAACTAAAGAATTAAATGGCCCTCAAAACCTTGAAGCTGCAGGTCAAGGGCTGGTAAAACACATGATCAAAAAGCTTAATGCAACACAGGTTAAGCATACTGAAGGGTTTGAAAACGAATGAATAAACCAGTCAAAATGGAACCAGGTGTAAAACTACGCGACGCAGAAAAAATGGCGTTGATCCCCGTTAAAGTTTTACCAACAGAAAAAACCGAAATGCTCCGTAAGCCAGAGTGGCTTAAAATCCGCTTACCTAAGTCAACCGAGCGGATTGACGGCATAAAACAAGCAATGCGTAAGCATGGCCTTCACTCTGTATGTGAAGAAGCCTCGTGCCCTAACTTATCAGAATGTTTTAACCACGGTACGGCGACCTTTATGATTTTAGGGGCTATTTGTACACGTCGTTGCCCATTCTGTGATGTAGCACATGGCCGTCCATTAAAGCCCGATGCAGCAGAGCCTGAAAAGCTTGCACTGACCATTAAAGACATGAAGCTAAGCTACGTAGTGATCACTTCGGTAGACCGTGATGATTTACGTGACGGTGGCGCTCAGCACTTTGCCGATTGTATCCGTGAAATTCGCAAGCACAATCCAGAAATCACCATTGAGATATTAGTCCCTGATTTTCGTGGTCGTATGGACAGAGCGTTGGAAATATTAATTGAAACGCCGCCAGATGTATTTAACCACAACCTAGAAACTGCACCACGTTTGTACAAATTGGCGCGTCCTGGTGCTGATTACAAGTGGTCGCTTGAATTATTACGCCGCTTTAAAGAAGCACACCCTGAGGTTAAAACTAAATCGGGGTTAATGGTTGGTTTAGGTGAAGAAATTAGCGAAATTGAAGAAGTACTGCGTGATTTACGTGAGCATCACGTTGATATGCTAACCGTAGGCCAATACCTACAACCTTCTAAGCATCACTTACCAGTAAAACGCTACGTGCCGCCTGCTGAGTTTGATGCACTAAAAGAGTATGCTGATGAAATTGGCTTTACACACGCGGCTTCTGGCCCGTTTGTACGCTCAAGCTATCACGCAGATCAACAAGCAGCGGGTAAAGAAGTAAAATAAGCCTGCTGATAAACAAAAAGCTGCCAACGAGCAGCTTTTTTTGTTTTTGGGCGTTATTTTCAGCAAATGTAAAATAAAGTTAGGCTAAAGCGGGGTTACTTGAGATAATTACTGTGAGTTCCATCGCTTTTTTGTACTGAAACCTCAATTTAGAGTCGAAATTACATCGCTATAGGCTACTATTAACATAGTTGAGTCTGTTTAAAACCTAATTTACATCTTTATATTGTACTGGATGTTTGCGATGGTTTTTTAAATAGTCTTTGTATATCAAATATATTAGGTATTTATGCCCGTAAGAACCATTCCAAAAAACTATCGAAATGTGACAGGAATTGCAGCGCACAGTAAAGCTGATGGGCAAGCAATGTTTGAGTCAACACTGGAGCGAGACTTTATAAGTCTACTTGAATTCGACAAGCACGTAAGCCGATTTGAAGTTCAGCCAGTTAAAATTACTTGGCTAAATAAAGAAGACAAGCGACGTAGTTATACGCCTGATGTAGTAGCTTTCAGGCAAGGTGAAAAACCCACTTTATATGAAGTAAAGTATCGAAGTGATCTCAAGGTAAATTGGGACAAGCTACAGCCGAAGTTCCGGATGGCTATCAAATATGCAAAGGAAAATCAGTGGAGGTTTAAAATCGTCACTGAAAAGGAAATTAGAACACCCTATCTGGAGTCAGTTAAGTTTCTTCTTCCTTTTATAAGGCAAGGTGCTAGTGAAGAAGCAGATATGGCGTTGCTAGTTGGAAATTTAAAAAAGCTTGGGCGCGCAACACCAACAGGATTACTTGAAAAGATATACTCTGATCCGTGGAATCAAGCCAGACTGTTGCCAACATTGTGGTATCTGATTGGAACGGGCCAAATTGGCATGAATCTCAACCAAAAGATCACCATGACACGAGAAATATGGAGCTGTTGATGTGAATAAGTCGTTAGTGTTAGAGCCAGGGAAAAAGGTCTCAAGGGAAGGTAAAAACTACCGTATTGCTGAAGTGTTTAATCTGTCTAAAGTGATATTAGTGGATGAGTCAACAGGTGAAACGTTAGAAACTAAAGCAGAATCATTGTTGCCCCCTCTTGAATTCGAACCTCGCAAATGCGACGAAGAGCTCATGCTTATTTCAGAAGAAGCTTGGGAAACTGCCAATAAAAGATACGAGGTCATCAAGCCTTTAGTTAATAAAGGTGGGCGTACGAGAGACCAAGTTATTGAAAGAGCTCAAGCGCATGACTTACATGTGAATACGGTGTACTTATGGCTTCGCTCATATGAAGGTTCAGGGTTACTTACCTCGTTGTTACCAAAGACGAGAAGTGATAAAGGAGCGATTAAAGGCGACCAAATAGTTGAAGAGATAATTAAAGAAGCAATCGCAACAGAATACCTCACCAAACAGAAGAAAATTTAGTAATGCCCCTGAGAGAAAAGAGGTTCTGGGGAAGGTCAGGTTGATAAACTTTCTATTTATTGAATATCATGTTATTTCATCAGCTTTTATCAACACCTTGTCTCAAAAAAGTATACTTGAGTAGGCGGCGGTATATTGTTTATTTAACGCACTTTAATATTTGGTTACTTTTTTGTTTACCATACAATATTATTGGAAAATAAAAGTGTGTTTATTTGGAAATAAAAAATAAGGAAAAATACATGAAATTACAATTATTACTTGCACTTATCGCATCACTTTTAATTACTGGTTGCAAAATGACTCTTGAGGGGCAACGTAAGGTTACATACCCGAGTGGAATGGTCATTGATACTAATGGTCGTATAATTATAGAAAATCTCGGTCAGGCAAGTTTAATCAAACCATTTACAAGCTTATTAGCTGCTTCTGGTTTTTTTACAGAAGAAGATTATGAAGCATTAAATGCTGAAGAGTTTTATATAAACATCAATGATGGAAGTGGTTCTGTATCATCAGTTGTAAACAATACTATTTCATTTAGTGTATGGGTTGATGGAACAAAAATAGAGACTAAAAACTTTACGACTAAAACTATAGGTTCAAATGTATTCTTGGATAACCCATCTGCTTTTGAAAATTGGGCTGGCGAATTTGTCGGCGTGGGTAATGAACTGACTTTTAATTTGCCAGTAAAAACAATTCCGGGTAGTAATTCACAGAATGTGGTTGTGTCAGTAAATGATGGAACGGGTAATGTTGCTTCACATTCATATACTGTATCAAAGTATTTTGATCCTTGTGCTGAATTCGGTTGCGATCCACTTTAGTAAAACCTTGGCCTAAAGAGCTGCTTTAGGCTATTTTAATCTCTTAAGTCATTAGATTATGTTAAAGAATTTTATCATATTTTTTCATGTTGTTTTTTTTTCAGCATGCTCAAGCATCTCAATATACACCTTAGAAAAAGGGAGTGTTGGAAATGCAGTAATTAAAGAGCATGATAATGTAGAAATTCAATCCTATTTTAGTAATGGCGAACCCGCAATTTTAAATAGAAACTTTGAATTAAATTCAGGTGATTACGAAAAATTCCCTTTTATTACTGAAGATTTGTCGGGTTATATATATGTATCTAAAAAAACAATGTCATGCTTAGGTGATAATTTTGAATTTCTAAGTTATATCGAAAAGTCAACTTCAAAAATAAAAATATTTAGTAGGAAAGAAAGGATAAACGTTAGAATAGTATTTCTGTTAAGTGATAAATTTAATATATCAGAGAAGTACATAAACAATAGTGCATATTTATATTTTAAAGATGATTTATGTGAAATTAGCTATGAGGAATTAGAAACGAGGGTCTATGAAGTATTTCAAAAGACTTACCATGAGCTAACTCATTTGTTACAGCCTTTTGAGGAAGATCCTCTCATTAGTGAAATTCAAGCTTCTACAGTTTCACTTTGTTACGTATTAACTTCAGATGGGGTCTCAGCTTATGAGCTATCAAAGAACGCTGTAAGTGAAGATTTTAAAATACCTTTGATACCAAAGGGTGTTGATTTAAATTATCTTAGTGCTTTCTATTCAGACTATGGAAATTTAATTGCACAGAATAATTTCTATAAACTGTTCAGAGAGAGAGTTGTCATTATAAGTCATAATAAAGATAAGATTAATGAAATATGTAATAATTATTATTAATTTGCTGTTTTTTTGTAGTATACCCAAAAGCGAGGCATTGAATTTTGATGATGAATATGAACTTAAAGCTATTTACAAAACAGATGTTGAAAGCATAAAAAAACTATCCTTAAAAAGTCCTCTTTCAGCTATTACTTATAGTACTTTAAAAGGTGAAAGTAGTTCACTGTCGTTGTCAGATTGCAAATCGGAAAACTATATTTGGGAATTCTCCTGTGTACTTTCATTGGAGAGTAATTATTCAAATAGGCTTAAATATAATGATGGCTATAACATATTGAGAACTTACAGAGAGAAAATTGAAAATAAAGAAATAGATAATAAGTTGTTTGAAATGCTGGTAGATAGGGAAAGGTTGCTATATCTTTCTGGTAAGCAAGAGTATAAATCAAAAAAAACAATATATGTTGAAGATTTTAGTTTTGAGTTGCAAGTTGGTAAAGATTATTTAGAATTTACAACAGATACCGGTGCACAATTTAGCACCTTAAATAATAAGGAAGTAAGTAAGGTAGATGTATACTCGCTGTCATTTTCTGGAATTATTGAGAAAAGAGAGGTTTTTAACCTTGACACTAGATATGTAAAGAAAATGCTATTTTTAAAGGATGATAAATATAATTTACTTGGTTTGAATTTTTTAAAAAATTTCGAACTGATTGTTTTTAATGAAAGTAAAGGCTCATACTCCTTAGAACTCTTAGAAGACAGTACAAACTTATTCTCTATTGGTTATATCTCCATTGATGGTGTGAAATTTAACAACTTGAATTTGTGTGTGGATACTGGTTCTGCAGCAAGTGTAATTGTTACTAAAGGTTATCAAAAAATAAGAAGTAATATAAGAGAGAGAAAAGTGAAAAAAATTAAAGTAAACGACATTGGTGGAAGTAATTTTATATTAGGAAAGAAAATAGATAAAATAGTAGTTGGGTTTGGGGAAAGTAATTTGACTTTATACAATGTCGCTGCTTTATCAAAAATAAATGCATCTACAGGCTGTGATGCAATATTAGGAAGAGATTTTTTATCTAAAAAACTAATTTCGATTGACTTTAAAAATAGAAAGTTAAATCTAAAAATATAAAAAAGGGATTTAATTATTAATGAAATGAAATTAATTGATGCTATGATTACATTATAAATAATACTTACTGATTGAAATGTTACTGCTGAGGGATGTTCACGTCAGCTTTTCCTTAACGGACCAGTAGAGAATTGAGGGCAATTATAGTTGTAGATGATGTTCATGTTCGAACACTAAAATCATTTTTGTCCAGAAACGTGTTTGAATGGAACCGAGCAATCTGTCCAGCTCAAGACAACCAGCATGATACTTCATTACTCAGTTGTAGCGTGATTCACACTGTGTAGTAGGAATTAGTATGAATCTCTCTATTGTTCACCCACAGTAGTGTAACTGCCCCAGATTTAGTACAGCTCGTTAGTAGAATTGTGCGGTTTCAAGATAGTCGATTAGAGTTTAGTCACCCAGTTCTAGTACATCTAGCTTAAGCTTGTTTTACTTAGGTAGATGACAAGCCTACAGCAGGCTGCAAACTAGCTCGTAAAAAGTATCCTGCAGATAAGTTTTGTCATTTTTACTTGTCTTTATATTTTAGTCTTCGATAGTTACTATTTGCTGAGTTTTCCTGATTTTTAAAATCACACATCAGGGCTATGTGTTTGCCTATTTCAGTGGTATAACGGGCTTTATAGCCGCTAACTAGCGGCCCCTTTGAATTCCAGCACCCACCATCTGAAGAATTGTATTCAAGATACCAAGCCTCTTTGCCATCTTTAATAAAAAACCAGCTGTGGTTGCTGTATTCACTTTCTGAAAATAACCCGTTGCGCTGTGATTTATGTGCGTTTTCCCATGTCGTAGGTATTTCAAATTTCTTACCAGCTTCAGAGATAAGCCTAAGTAGTTGCATTCTGTAAATATCCCACATAAATGTAGTATTCCTTACTATAGTGAAGACTTACTCAAAGCCTATCAAAGATAGAGCTCTTAAAATCTAACGGTGTTGACCATGTATGCTTCATGGTTTTAATCGTTATGTTAGGGATTGAGGGAATGTTTAACCAGATCCCTTTTTTTATTGCAAGCTGATGGAGTAAATTGTTCAGTCTCTGGTTAGAGCAATACTCAAAGTTCTCGGCATTAACTAATGCAACACTGCAATTTTCTTTGTTACGCATCTCAAATTCAATCAGTGTATACCAACGGTTTCGATAGTAAATGTCCGCAATAATTACCTGCCGTCGGCAGTAAGAGCTTGAGTCCAAGTAAGACCATTGCCTTTTATCGGCAGGTTTTGTGAGCGGGATATACTCAATGGCTTCTTCTATGGGCCGTAGACGAGCTTTTACGCCCTCAACTTGAGTGAGTAGCTGGATAGCCTCTTCAAATGTTTCAAAGCTGGCAGGAAGGGCTTGACGACGTGTGCGGATTGGGTTCGCGTGTCCACGGCCAGTCTTTAGATCACCAGAATTACCTTGTCCAGTGCCAAGCTGCTTTGGTTCTTTTTCTTTTGGCGCATAGCGTAGTGCGCTTATATAACGACATTGATCTTTTTTAGGCCTATCGACTTTTTTACCCATGATTGCGCCAAATCGGTCGGTTGGTAAGAGCACATGTTCATTGGTTTTGTTTTTATTTGGCTCATTTTGACTTTGAAAAGGCTTATCAGCATTTGACGTTTTATGCTTAGGTTTAGGATACGCTGGTTTCTTATCACCATCATTGATTTTATTTTCTCCCTCAGCCTGACTATTGTTATTGTCTCTATCAGCCGTAAGATGCTCAAAAGGAAATGGTGCTGTACAGTGCTCTATGGCCAATACTAGATATCGCCAGCCACTTTTTGATAGTTCATCTTTAGCAGGAATGAACTTACCTCTGACTTTTAAGTTACTTGAACCTGAGAATGGAAATGCACTCTGGGGATGAAGAAACTTAGTATTCAAGGAGTGTTTCATTATAGTGTCATGTGGCAGCGTAAAGCCTTCCCAAGCTTCTTTACATGTGAGTGCTCTTCCAATAACCCAACCATCTTCGTCCGACAGGTGTTGCCGTAAGTGAAGTATGCAGCGTCTTTCTCCCTCATCAAAGCCGCACTTTTCGGTATTAATCACATTCTGCGGCTGATGTTTTAAATCGCCAGAAAAAACAATGTGCGCCACATCTGTCGAAACGGCGTAATAGAAACGGATTAACTCCATAACAGGAACGAGTATTCCAAAGGGATCTTTATCATGTCCAATGGCTATCAGGTTAGCCATAAACCCTTTTCCCGTTCGATAAGAGTCGTACGGGATGAGGTTTTTATCCTCAACTTTATGATTACCAGGGATGGATTGAGTGGTGTGTTCGGCGATATGAAGATTATGTAAAAGCTTCGTTTGACCACCCTTGGCTGCTTGGCATTGGCCATTTAGCCAGATCGAACCGATAGATATAAATGGAAGCTGTCCAACACCAATTTTTATAACTGTTTGGTCATCATAATTTGTGACATGAGTGGAAGTTAGATGCTTAGCGGTGGAGTCTATGCTTTCATTTTGAATGAGAGGGCTTATTACGATTTGTAAGAAAGGTTCGGAGGGCACGTTTGGGTTGCGCTCAATAGCGCCAAACCAATCGACCCTCCAATAACGATCGTCACAAGGAAATTCACTAATTTTAGGTATTCCTTGCGACATCTTTACTCTTCCTTACAGTACAAAATATCGTTGTAGTACAAAATAGCGTTGTTTAGTCGCGCTTAACGTTGTAACTCACAATTACCGCTGATACCCTTAATTAGGTTCATTATGAAACTATTAGTTCGCAACTTATCTCGTGCTACCACTGAGCATGAGCTTCGTACTTTATTTACAGCGCACGGTAAAGTGACTACCTGTAACTTAGTACTCGATAAAGAAACTGGCCAATCAAAAGGTTTTGCTTTTGTAGAAATGCCAAACGACATTGAAGTTAAAGGCGCAATTAAAGCCCTTAATCAAACAACCGTTGATAAAAGCAAAATCCGCGTAAAACTAGCCGATGCTTAATAACGATTGAGGGGTTAGAAGTTTATACGTATTTTTAGCGTTTAACCTCGCTTTATATTGCTCAAAGCTTAACTTTAGCACTTTGAGCAATATAACCGATTGGGCTTATATCTTAGTTAACATCGCCTTTAATACCTGCTGCTTACTTACTATATCCCTGTACAACGCAAATTGATTTTTTGCGCGATCTAAATTGTGTTTCTCATGTTTAACACTAAAGTAATTATCGCCGTCTATATAGTCGGTTAAAAAGCGTAAGCCAATCATAAAAGGCATCACTTTAGCACCTAACCAAAAGCTTTGTTTTTCCGCGGCCGTTAATATTGATTTTAATGGTTCAACATAACCTTTAACAATGGCTGCAAAAATGTCTTCACGAACACTTACTTTATCAAGCGCTGTTGAGTCTTCTTGCTCTGCAGAGCAAAATGTTCTGACCATATCGCCAAAGTCATTAAGCCAATAACCTGGCATACAGGTGTCTAAATCAATCACCGCTTTTGCATTATTAGAATCTGAACAAAATAGCATGTTGTTTATTTTAGTATCGTTATGACACACGCGAATAGGGACTTTTCCAGCTAATTCATTGAGCTCATCAATGAGTGAGAACTGCGACAAGCAAAAATCAACCTCCTCCTGACAATGAGCTACACGTTTATGAGGATCGGTGTTAATAACTTGCTTAAAAACCTCTGCACGCATGGCTAAATTATGAAAGTTAGGGATAACCGCATGTAATTTGTTAGCGTCAAAATCCTCTAATGCTGCAGCAAATTGGCCAAAGGCATTAGCCGCGGTTTGCGCTTGGCTAACAGTATTAACCACATCTTCGCTGTAACTGCCACCAATAAACTCAAGGGCTCGCCAAGTATCGTCATTATTATTTACTAAATAGTCATGCTGAGTTGTCGCTACATGCCGCACAATTGCTAAGTTGAACTCACCTACTTGCTGCTTTTTGCTTAAGTGTTGTTCTATTAATCTTGCATTATCAACAAGTAACTGTGGTTTTGGAAACACCACCGTATTAAGCTTTTGTACAACCAATGACCGCTTAGGTGTACTCAATAACATGGTAGTATTGATATGACCACTACCGATGGGTTTTATACTCGCATGCTTATCGTCAAGGCCAAAATTCTCAGATAAGTAAACTTCAATAGGAATTGAATTCATTTTCTACTTCACCCTTTTCGCCCAAGGCGACAATAATTCAATAGCTACGCTTGACGCAATGCGCACAAAGTAGCCGCAATACTTGTCAGTTCTGATTTATAGGTAACCCCAAACCAAGGCTCTTTTGCCCGCCCGCAAGCACAATCAAACTCAGTTTATGTTTTTTCATCTAGAGTCTGCGCATTTAAGAGGGTAATTTACCAAGCCAAGTTTGTAACCAAGGCTCGGCGACAGGCCAAGGCTCAAAGTCTTCACAGGCATCGATTTCGAGTCGGTTACCAACAGGTTTAGCTTGTAAGTCACGTAATAGTTCATCAAAGCTGCGCCCTGCTGCGCAAAACGTATCACCGTAGCTTCTGTCACCCATGGCTACAATGCCAAAAGGCTTGCCTGTTAGCATTGGAAAAGTACTATTTAATTGATGATAAAGATCGGCTAAATTATCAGGAATATCGCCTTGCCCAGTGGTCGAGGTAATAATTAAAATATGCGAAGCATTTTTTATATCATCTAAAGTAGGCTGCTCGAAGACACTAACCTGATGGCCAGCTTGCTCTAGCGTGTCGCTAACTTGCTCACTTAATCGCTCTGCACCGCCATACACGCTGCCAACAAAAATACTAATATGTGCCATTTAATAATCCTCTTCTTGTTCTGGCCAACCCAGCTGTTTGCAAATGTTTAACATTGCGTCACCCAGCGGCGCTTTAATTGTTATAGGTTTATTACTATAAGGGTGCACAAAGCTAAGCTCTGATGCAAACAACATTAGACGGCGAAGCGAAAAATGCTCCCTAAAAAACTGATTATGCTGGTTATCGCCATGATTTACATCACCAATAATAGGCAAAGACAAGTGCTTTAAATGCCGACGTATTTGATGTTTGCGACCCGTTTTAGGAAAACACTCTACCAAAGAATAACGAACCGTTGGGTATTTTCCTATTGGGATAGGCAGCGCAGCTTGATGCAAACAATTAAATTGGGTTTGTGCTTCTTGCGCGGCTTTGTCTTGATCAGCAAACTTATCGGCTATTTTGTCGAGTTCTTCTTTTAACGGTTTATCTAAAAAAACAGATTCAGGCGCAAACCCGCGTACCAACGCTAAATAACGTTTTGTTATTGTGCCCTCAATAAATAATTGATTCATATCACGCGCCGCCTCTGAGCTTAATGCAAACAGTAATACACCCGAAGTAGGCCTATCAAGACGGTGAACCGGAAACACATGTTGCCCTATTTGATCGCGCAGCATTTGCATTGCAAATTGAGTTTCATGTTTATCTAAAAATGAGCGATGAACAAGTAGCCCAGAGGGTTTATCTATTGCTACATAATTTTCATCTTGATAAAGAATCGACAGTTCGCCGTATTCAATAGGCTCTAGGCGCTCACTCATCTGACTCTCCTAGCAATGAGTCTAATTGGGTCAGTAAAGCGATAATGTCTTCGCTGCCTGATTTATCAGTGAGTGTCATTTGCGCCATCGGGGCGACTGCAAAATTGCGCGGTAACGGCTGCTTGTTGTCAATTAGCCGCTGTAACTTTTCAATAAATACAAACTGCAACCATTGTTCAAATGCCAGTGTATCGTGACAAAACGGTACGCTAGAATCTAATAAATCGGGATTCAGCGGCTCAACCTGCCACAGTTGATGCTTTTTAAGTAGCGCCACTAATTGCTGTAAATATATGTGGGTTTGCTGGTACATAATCACCCTTTGGTTTGTGTATTATGCAATTATACCCTGTTCCCACAACAGTCGCTATGGCGTATAATTGGGGTAATTTTGTAGTAAAAACAGTTGGAAATCCATGAGTGAACATATAGCTACGTTAGGCCAGCTTTTAGATGGTGCAGGCACTCAATGGCGTGCTTTTGATATTGGCAGGCACATTACCAAGCTTGATAAACAACAATTTTTAGCCGTTGAACAAGCGCAAATTCCTTACCCTTACCCATTAGCAGGTCATGCATGGTTAGCTATTCAGTTTTGGGATAGCAAAGCCAGTAAAGAACCTTATGTGTGGTTTTTAAAATTCCCACTTGATGAGCAAAGTAAGTTAGTAAGCGCGAGCCGTGATCACTTTGCAGATATGGTTATTCAGGCACTAGGAACAGAAATTACCGGCGAGCAAGCCGATGGCACACTCGATAACAACCCTTATGTATTTACTCCGAACGCAAATAAATTAGCGGCGTTTAATGCACAAGTTAAAGTGTTACTAAAGCAACCAGCGTCGCAATACTACGAGCACGCCCAACTCTACTTTAGTGGCCAAATTGGCTTTGATAATTGGCAAAATGTCGCGTTACAAGGCATTGCCGATTTTGCTTATCGTCTTCATAGTGCTGATAACTTAAAGCACTTACAAGCAGCGTGGCCTAAATTACCAGTTGAAGTATTACAGCCATTAAGTGCAATGCTTGAACATATCGAAATACCGCCCTCGTTAAGTGAGTTATTGTTAAGTTATGGGCAAACCGCCCTTAGTAATAATGATGTTGTTGCGGCCTCTGCCGCGCTGCGTGCAATATCATCAGGGCAAGCTACTGGGCTGAGTGCACAGCTTGTTGATTGCGCGCTTAACTCACCTTTAGGGCAGGATTCTGATATTTTGTTGACCATTGCTGGTCGCTGCTTTAAACAGTTAGAACAGCCACAGCGTTTACATGTTTTTATGGATAAATGCGCGCATCATAAGGAAATAGCTGAATTATTTCCTAGCGTTTTTGCAGATTTAGTTGCAATTGCGACTATTCGCCCTCACTTATTAGCTTTATTACGTGAAGAAAACAGAAGCGAGACATTAGCTCGCGCAATTGGAAGGTTATTCTCTTAAATGGCTAGTTTATGGACGTTCATACTTATTGGTGCTGTAATTTATTTTTTTTGGCTAAATCGTAAAATAGCCGAAGCCGCGAACGTTCATGCCAAACGCCAAAGCGAGCAATTGCAAGTGCAACTTATGAGTGTAGCTTGCAACAAGCGTCGATTTGGCATTTTAAAAAGTGGTAAACCGGGCATGAAAAGCGAATTTATTTTTGAGTTTTCAAGTGACGGTGAAAACGCCTACCAAGGGGTATTAATCATGGAAGATGAAAAACTAAAAAGTGTGGTTGTGCCACCACATAGAATATAATTTCTTAGCACAAAAAACTAAGGCGTAACCTCAGTTACGCCCCAATTGCCAACATCCTGTAAGGTATCCTTTACCTGTTCCCTGTTTATCATCCTCTGAACGAGCAAACTACCGTGTTTACTCTCCATTGCATCCTGCAATATCCACTTGCCGCCTTGGCTATCCTGCGTAAACTAACGCTCCTGCAATTTCCTATCGCATCATCCTTGGTGTCCTTTAAATAGCTCCCAGCTATTTTAGTCCTCAGTGTACTTCCTGTTTCATCCCTGCATCCGTGTTAACTTGTCCTTTGTGCTTCCTGCTAGTAACTACTTATTCCTTATCCGTGGCAGTAGCTCAATCATTGGGCTATGTCGTTTTGACAAAGTAAAGTTTAAAGCAAGCGGCTTAGTATGATAGTGAGGAAAACAAAAAAATTACGTCATAAAATTGAAAAATAAAAATAAATACAATGGCTTGATATTTTTAAGAAGATAAAATATGGAGTTAAACTGACAAGGCGCACGTTAATGTAGGATATATCTCACGTAAGTGCGCCCTATTTGGAACATTGGCTTACATAATCACAATTCTAAACACCTAGCCTTGTACAGATAGAGCAGTTTTAAAAAGTAATTCACCTTTAACTCGGTTAAATGTGAGCTGCTTAAAGTGCTCAAAGCCTTGTGATTTAAAAAATTGCGTATGTTCGTCACGAGTCACAAATACCGCTATACCAGAGGACTCAGGATTGTCATGTAATAAACCATCTAAGCCTTTAAGTAATTGGCGGCCAAACCCTTGACCATGAAAATGTGGGTCAACGGCTATAAACGCTAAAAAGTAGTAATTGCCTTGCGGCTTTAGTGCATCACGAATAGTTTTTTCTTTTTCAATTAATTGATTCGTTTGCAAATAACCGGCACTTAACATCAACTTTAATCGCCAATGCCAATAACGCTCTGCTTGAAGTTGGCTATTTGACTCAAATACACAAGCAACTGCTTTTAACTTATCGTTACGGTAAAGGCCAATTAAAGGCTGTTTTTCTTGCCAAAAGCTACTGAGCTCTTCGCGAATAAGCGCACGGAGTTTTTTTTCATAGTCCAGAGGGCTTTTTTCGTTATACCCGAGCAGAGTTTGTAAAATAGGGTCATTTTGGTAGGCCTGATATATAAGGCTTGCAGCGGTACTGATATCTTCTGGTGCAATATGTTGCACGCTAAACGTGTCTGTGGATTCTGCTGTGGCTGTCATTTTATTTCCTTTATTATTTTATACCTTTTGTCATTACGCCGCGTAACTTGTTTGGGATTAATTTTGAACTACAACGATGACCAAATGCTCATATAACTATAGACCTAAGTGGGACAAATAAGCGAATTTACATTTTAGTTAGTACGCTCATCCACTGCGTTGAGTCAGATCATGCTTTAGCGACTTACTACTGAGTAAATAAAGCGTAAATTCAGTAAGGGTTAAACTGGCAAGATATATCATTCCCCCCTAGAGTTAATAAGTATTAAGTATTAATTCATTAAGGAGCACGATTATGGATACGACTAAGCACGACATAAATACATTGTTCGCACAATTAGGGTTACCTAATACAGAAGCAGAAATAGATGCATTTATAGCATCGCATGCCATTTCGGATACCACATTATTGCAAGATGCTCCCTTTTGGGATGAAGCCCAACAACACTTTATTGCTGAATCGCTGGCGGTTGATGGCGATTGGAGTGAGGTAATTGACGAACTCGACTCTCGCCTTCGTCAAAAGAATTAAATCGCACATTTTAATGTGTCTGAGCCACTTTATTGTTACCATACCTGCTCGCAACTTCCATGTTGCGAGCTTACTTTATTAAAGAGTTATAAATCGAATGAATGCTGCTGTATTTGAAGCTATTAAAGTCCTTCTTGATGAAGGCAAAGTCCCCACTGTTGCACTAACTAAAAGCCGTTTAGTAAAACCACTTCCTATGCCGGTTATTATTGCAGCAGTGAGTCAATATAAAAATAATCCCGATTCAATTTATAATTTAATGAAAACACCCGAGCAAGCAAGTAACTCAGCTCCTAAAAACACTCAGTTAGATAGAATTGAGCAAAAACTTGATCGATTACTTGCTTTGCTAGAGCAAAAATAATTTGAGACTATAAATGTTTGTTGTTGATTTAACATTTGATTGCTACCAAGACACAACCCTAGAGCAAGCCGAGCAGGCAATAAACCGCTTAGTGAATGCATTACGCTTTAATGGCCAAATCATTGGAGAGGAATTTCCAACGGTGTTAAAAGATGGCTATTTTATTACTCGTGTAATGTGCCCGACCGAAGACGCCATGCACCCACTTAATAACAGTGCGTTTGTTAAACACAGTGTTGAAAAGCTTCATGGCGCTGGTTTGCTTGCTCCCAAAGTAAAGGTCATCGGCCAAGATATTCACTCCAATGGTGCCGATGGCTGTAAAGAGCCATCAAGCTATATTTTATATACCACCTATGTGCATACATGTAGCCCACTGTATTGTGGCGATGACTTTTTACCCGTGCCGCTATTTAATATTCCTGCGATTGCTAATGGTGACTATAAAACACTAATTAAATGGCAAGAAGATTGGCAAGCGTGCGATCAAATTCAAATTAATGGTGCAACACGCTGTGAATTTCCAGCGCTTGAAGAAATAGCCAGCACCCAAAGTGATTTATACCGCCGTGGTAAAGATATAACTAAACGGATTAGTTTTTTAACTAAAAAGCCTGTTTACTATTATTTATACCGTGTAGGGGGGGTTGATAAAGCCTCTGAACTTGAGCGTAAATGCCCGAGTTGCCATGGTGAATGGAAATTACCCGAGCCTTGGTTTGGCTTGTTTGATTTTAGGTGTGAACCGTGTGGTATAGTCTCTAATATTTCGTGGGATTTTCAATAAATCCCACACTTAAGGTGCTATGTCTAAAAACATCGCACCTTAAAACTACCTTATAATTATACTGACAACGATGCTATAAATTCACTGAGGTTTTTGGCAAGTACATGATGTGGTTTTTTACCTACATATTCTAGGCACACCTCACCTGTTTCTACTAATACGGTAACAAGCAAATCGTCTTGGTCGGTTAACCCAATAAATACACTTGGCGCTTGTTTGAGTTTACGTTTCATTAAAACATGACCGGTGATATTTTGTTGCAGTAGGTCAAAATCATCTTCATTCCATGCTTGTAATAATTCCACTTGATGTCCGTCAATATTGGCTACAACACTGCCAGCAAACATATGACCATAAAATTGACTCAACGCCTCTGGAAACTCAAGCTCCAATGCGTTAGCGAGATCGGTTAATGAACCTGTAGGCTCTCTAACTATCGCTTGCCATTGGATCATACCATGTTCATCGGCGCTACCTATTTCACATGGGCTTGGCCATTGCTCATCGTGGACGATTAATGGGCGCCTTTGTGTATTAGTAATCGTTTGTTGGCTAAATTTTTCGTGAAGTTGAGCTAATTGCATTGCAACAGACATACTGTGAAACTCATTTAATTTATATATAATGCCCCCATTGTAACTATTTAAGAGCAAACATGACAGATTACAGCAATTCTCCCGATCTTAAAGGCAGCGTACTTGGTCAATCTACTGAGTATGTCGCTCAATACACGCCCAGCTTGCTTTTTCCTATTGCTCGCAAGCTTAATCGTGATTCATTAAGTATTGATGAAACTGCGCTGCCGTTTAAAGGCCAAGACATATGGACAGGTTACGAACTGTCTTGGTTAAATACTAAAGGTAAGCCTCAAGTTGCGGTGGCATTGTTTACTTTCGAATGTCAAAGTAGTCATATTATTGAATCAAAGTCGTTTAAGCTTTATTTAAACAGCTTTAATCAAAGCCGTTTTGGGAGTATTGAAATTGTTAAACAACATTTAATTGACGACTTATCCAATGCGGTAAACAGCCCTGTAAAGGTAACCTTATACAGCGCTGATGACTACAATTGTATTCCTTGCACACCGCTTCCAGGTGAGTGTATAGATGAGTTAGATATTGAGATAGATAACTACCATATTGATGCCCATTCACTTAAATCACAAAGCAATAAAATAGTCACCGAAACTTTGCATAGCCACTTGCTTAAGTCTAACTGTTTAATTACTTCACAACCAGATTGGGCGAGTATTATTATTCGCTATACTGGTGAGCAAGTTTGTCGTGAGTCCTTATTACGCTATTTAATTTCATTTAGAACCCATAATGAATTTCATGAGCAATGTGTGGAGCGTATTTATAGCGACTTAACCACTCAACTCAATATTAAAGAACTTGAAGTATACGCGCGTTATACGCGCCGTGGTGGGCTTGATATAAACCCATATCGCTCAACACATTATAACGAAACCCCATTTTCGGTAAAAATAAACCGCCAATAAGTGTCGCGTTACCTTAACAAAAAAGGAGCCTCAGGCTCCTTTTTTAGTCATTAAGTTGCTTAGTTGGCACCGCCATGCCACACACATCAATATAATTATGGCTGTACGCAAACCATTCCTCGCTGCGGTTACCCCGAGCAATAATTAATTGTTTGAATGAATCAGAGTCTGTTTTCATTACTTTAAATTGGCTGCTATCGTCTGCTACATCCGCTAATACTTGTAGATCAGTAATGGGGTTAAACTCGGTATTCTCAGTTGGCGTTCGCGCTAGCTGATGAAAATGTGCCATGCCTTTAAGCACCCGACCAAACACGGTAATATTTTTGTCTAAATAACGCGGCCCTTGACCTATGGTGACAAAAAACTCACTGCTGGCACTGTTTATATCGTTATCGCGCGCCATTGCAAATATGCCATGACAATGGACTTGCCACGTTTGTGTATGCGCTTGGTTTTGTGCAACCGCAAAACCACCTAAAAACCCCGTTACGGGTGCATAACCATCACTGCCCATCTCGGTTATTGAAAGTGGCTCAGTGGTGGTTAAATAAAATTCCGCTGGCACCGTGTTATCTTTAGTTTTGGCTAACTTTTTACCCGTACTATCGCCACCTTGGGCTACAAATCCTTCAACAAAACGGTAAATGTGAGTACCTTGATAAAAGCCTTGTCTTGCCAGTTTTTTAATATTCGCAGTGTGTTTAGGCGCAAGTTTGGGGTTAAGCTCAATATATGCAGCGCCTGTGGGCAGGGTTAACTTTAGAATATTCTCTGATTCGACCCATCGCCATTCATCATCTTTAGCCGCCGCAATAATCTCACTGCTTGTTAGCTTTTTAGCCGACGAGGCTGGTGATTGAGTAGTCTGCTGGGCACACCCACCTAACAAAGCCGACACTAAAAGGGTCACTACACACTTTTTCATACCTTTCCTTTTTTATAGTTATCTATTAGGGTCTGTTGACCTTTCAAGGTTAAATTTGCAGCAGCCTGTTTGGTATTTAGGCAAGGCAGAGCCTATGTGGTGTGGTTATTCCCCATAAATAGGCGATAACGCAGCATCAATGCCAAACAGGCGCTGCCCTTCGGGTTCTGCCTAGGGGCAATTTACTCTTTGTTACTCGGTTTTTACTTAGCCCACTAGGTTACAAACCTCGCGCCGCGATTAAACCGCCCCTAGTTTGAACAAATTTTAATCCGCAAAGGTCAACAGACCCTAGTCCCAATCAAACTTATACAGTATATCTACGTTTTGGTATAAGCCACTGGTTATTTCTATGTATAGTTTAGAGAGTAACTGATAGCGCACAGCCACTTCACTGAGTGAGTCAAACACCCCAACACTGTACTTAACCTGCAAGCTTGGAGCTATATAACCCGATATCTCTACTTTTGTTTGTTCACCACTGCCTTTAGAGCTTAAGCTTACATCAGATAAACCAAAGGTTTCACCCACCTTAGAAACCACTCCCTCACTGCGACTCACACCTTGAGAAAGTAATAACTGAGTTAACATAGCATCTGTAGAGCTGTCGCCCTCTCCTAATGGTTGCCCATTGAGTAAATAGGCTAAGGCTTGGGCTTGATCCATCGCAGGCTCAGAAAATACTTTTAACGTAGGTTGCTCAACACTGCCGGTTAAAGTCACTCCGGCAATCACACCATCAGCGGTATTATCTGGGTTACGAATCGCTTTAATATTGAGATACGGTTTGTCGATTGCGCCACTAAAGCCTATTTGCCCTGTTCTAATTATCAAGTCTTGCCCGAAGGCTAAATACGTCCCTTCTATTAAATTAAGCTCTCCGGTGGCAATAATTGGCGTACCTTGGCTCATTTTAAGCGCTAAATCACCAGTCACTTTAGACTCGAGCCCAAACGATTCAACTTTTACATCATTTTTTACTGTTACTTTTAAGTCTATATCATAATCAAAAGGGACTTTTTTAGCCGCTTGTGTTTTTTGATCAATAATTATTTCATCATCGCTTACTTGCACTGCGCCCTCGGGCAGCTCTTCAATTTCTATACGTCCATAAGGCACAACCACTTCACCAACAAGGTTAAGCGCGTTATCTGCTATGCCGATTTTTAGATCAGGTGATACTTTAAATATCACACCCTGCTGCGCTCTAACAAAAAACTCATTGCCAATAACTGCAACATTAACCGCGGGTTGCTCGCCTTGCCAATCAACATCACCGGTAAGTTTAACTTGCCCGCCTTGAGGATCACTTAAGTTGCCATTAATTGTTGCCGTGGTTTTATTAAATAAAATATGTATATTAGAGTCTTTAAGTGCAACGGGTAATTGCTCTCCCTCTAAATTAATGTCTGCAATATTAAGCTCACCATCTAACTGAGGATCTTTGAGCGTTCCTGCTAATGAAACCTGCCCACTGATTGCCCCTTTAAGTTGCTCAAGCGTATCTAAAAATGGCTGAATGTCTGAGAGTAAAATTTTATCTATATTAACGTTACCAGAGAGTGTTTGTGTATTTTGAATGTCGTCAATATTTATCTCGGTAGCTATTTTACCTAGCACACTGGATGCCAAGTTAGCTTCAATTTTACCAATCTGCGAATCTGAAAAAGCACTAATATTGAGTGTTTCTATTGGGAGTTTAAATCGATCCTCTTCTGAGGTTAGCACTGCATTTAACCCATTAGAATTTACATTCGCTCTGAGCGTTTTAAGTGCACCTGACTGCCAATTAGCAGCAAAATCACCTGTTAAGTCTCCGCGTGTGCGAATATTATCTGGTAATAAGTGCTTAAGCTCTGCAAGTGAGAGGTTAGCAAGCTTTGCATTAAACTGCCCTAGCGCTTTTGTTTGCGACAAGGTATCTATACACAACTTGCTCTGATCTGATTGCCAACAATGAGCGCTCACATCAAAATCCCCGTTTTGTGTATTCACCATAACGGATATTTTTTTAGTATTATTAAAACTCAGCTTTTTATCACTAAGGGTGATGTCACTTAGCTCACCATTCCAAATGGCATTTTTCATTTTGCCATTAAGCTCAAGTTCCACCGCGCCTTTTTCGGCATCAATCGACGCGCTAAGTTGATGATCTGTTTTATCACCACTGGCAGCTATGTTTATATTATTAATTTGCTGCCCAGCGACCAGTGCAGATGCAACATTAACACTGAGATCAGTTTGCCAATCAGCGGCCGTATCTAATTGAGATTTTATAGCGAGTTTATTAATGTTTATCTCATTAAAAATAAAGCGCTCTAGCATAACAACTAAGTCAACCGAAGGGGTTAATCTGTTGCCGCGTACTTTTAAGTCCGCTTTACCGTTAGCAATAAAAGGCAGATTAGCCTGCTCATCACTATTAAGCGTAATATCACCGTCAACTTGCCATGTATCATCTACCTGCCCATTCAAAGTTAACTTGTTAGTACCACTACTTAAATAAAAACTATCGATATCGGCTTTTAATTGATTATCTAACTTAAAGTTTGCAGCAAACTCTAAGGGAACGTTGTTCAGTAAGCCGGCTAGCTTAGTATTGTTCATTCTTAGCTGCCAGGTATCGGCTTGGGCGTTAAATACGCCTTTAAACGTCCCTGAAACATCACTAGTTAGGGCATCGGTTAAGTATTGCGCTTTTAAATTTGATAAAACGCCGGTGAAATCCGCTTTAATTCCCTGTTGCCAATCAAGCTGTGCTTTAATATTCGCAGCGCTATCGTTAGCTTTTAAAGCAAGCGTTTCAAGCGTTGCCTTGTTTAGTGTGCCTTTTAGCTGAGCATTTAAATCTACACTTGGATAAGCATCTAGCTGAGTATTACCCGTTAAACTTAATTGATAGTCGTTAGCATTACCTTGGGCACTTAAATTGATGTTTTTAACCTTTAGCTCATTACTTTGTGTATTAATAAGCCATTGATTAATTTTGCCATTAACACTAAAGGGATAATTTTTCTGTTTGAGATTGGCTGTTGCTCTCAAATTTAAAGGAAATAATCCTGTGGTATCAAGCGCAATGTTAAGCTTGGCTAGATCACCATTTATATCAAGAGTAGCTCCATGTTCATTCCCTTTTAAGCTAATGTTGCCGTTAATTGGCATTGCCCCTTCAAGTGTTGCATCAAGCTGAGTTTTTAACTGCCACTGCTGATAACCTGCCGATAGTGACTGTACCTTAATAGTGGCATCTTCTACGCTCATTTGCAGAGCAATATCATTAATTGAATAGTGTTGCTCGCCCTGATTTATTGTCACGTTGGTGATATTGAACTGCTCAACATTGATGTTAAGTGGTGAGATAAAATCGATATTGGGTAAAGCTGGCAATTCATTAATAGCCGTTGTTGTTTGTTGATTAGCCGCTGCTTGTTGAGCTGCGGTTTGCTCTTTCAATACCACATTAATGCGAGGAGTGGTTAAACGTTTAATTGTAATATCAGACCCTTCAGCCTTTGCCGACAATTGCAGAGTGTTAAGTGTTACGTTTGCACTTGAATGATTTAAAATAAATTCATCAATAGCTAGATTTTTTAATGCAATATTAAAGGGTAAGGTTATTTGTTCTAATGCTTCGGTTGGCGTATCGTCTTTATTCTCAGCGCTTTTTGGCAAGGTTAATTTAATCGACTTAGCACTTAAATTATCAATACAAATACCATCACATTGCCACCAAAATAAATCTATCTTTAGTTGCTGTGCATTAACACTTACGCCATTTTGGTCAAACTGTAAGTTAAACGCGTCATTGTATAAAAATCGGCCATTTTTTATTTCAATGGTTAATCCATCAACCAATTTATTCGCTGTGTAAGCAAGCAATTGATTACCTGGGGCGGTAAACAAAACGCAAAACAGTGTAACTAACAGCGTTGCTAAAACGGCGCTAATTATCGCCGTTACTTTTTTAAATACTGACATTAAATTTCAGGCCCTATGGTAATACTTAAACGGGTACTTTTACTTTCTTTTGTGAGCCCCCACGCGTGATCAACTCTTATCGGACCAACCGGTGTTAAATAACGAAAACCAAATCCTGCACCTACTTCAAATTGTTCTGAAAAATCATTGGTTGCGGTCCCCCCATCAACAAACAGCGCAGCCCGCCAATTTTTAGCAAATTGGTAGTTGTATTCAACGGTACTCGCTAATAAATATTTACCACCAATACGCTCACCCTGCTCGTTTTGCGGAGAAATCGACTGATAAGCAAAACCCCTGACACTTTGATCGCCACCGGCATAAAATCGCAAAGAAAATGGCACGTTATTTATATCATTAACAATCATTGCGCCCACGTTTGCTTTTAAAAAGATCAGATGGCGGTCAAGGTAAGTACGTAACCAAGCATGCTGTAATTGAACTCTAACCAAATTGGTACTTGAGAGTACGCTATCGAGTCCAAACTCAGCTGAAATAGACCACTGCTCCCCCCAATAAGGTGTGGTGCCACCCTTTGATTGTTTACGCGCATAACTGATCCCAGGCATTAACATTTCAGTTGTTTTTTCTTCGTCATCCCCTATGCGGTAGGTTTCTTGCTCACGCCTTAAAAAAGCCGTTCGTACCCATTCATGCTCAGTTAACCACTGGCGCTGTAACTGCCCTGTTAATATTTCACTGTAGGTTTGATTGGTTAATTCATCTTCCAACTTATAACCGACAGAAAAGCGCCATAAATCATCGTTCGGATCATTCACCGGCACGGTGTAAGCCATGGAAATATCTTGCTGTTTTTGAGAAACATTTAAATTGCTTTCAAGATAGTGCCCGTTATCGGTGATCCATGGTTTACTCCATTTAAAACGTACTTTCGGCCCTAAATCTGTACTAAAGCCACCACCAATTTCATAACTATTTTCTGGTTTATGTAACACATCTACTTTTATAGGAACTTGCTTGTTTTTTCTCGCTGTAATATCGGCATAAACACGCACGCTCTTAAAATAAGGGGTACTTGATAAATCAAAATTATAATCGGCAATATAGGATGCTTTGTACGACTGACCCATTTTAAATGGCGCCAAAGAGCGGATATATTTTTCAGCTGGAGTATTTCTGGCAATTAAAATATCACCAAACTGATAACGAACTCCGCTATCAATAGTAAAAGTAATGGTTGCGCTGTGTTTTTTAAGTGATACTTCAAATTTTCTAACAGGCCATTTTGCATCGAAATATCCATACTCTAGCAACACTGACTCTATTTTTTGATGCGCGCTGCTATAAACCCCATGATTTAAAATATCACCTTGTTTTAAATTAAGATCTTCAATCGTTTTTTGAACGAACGGATCCTGTTTTGCTTCACCATTAATAGTTATATTAAGTGACTCAATACGTGTGGCTGGGCCTCGCTCTATATTTACAACAAGTTCGCGCTCGTCTTTATCAAAATCAATATTTACTACTGGAGTGTAATAACCTAAGGCTTTGATACTATTCTCAACTTGCGTTTTTGCATACCGACGAAGTGTACGGGTTGGTTTTTCACCAACAAGTTGTTTTAAATAAAGTGCAACGTTATTTTCTAAGTCGCCACTGATCCCTTTAATTTCATAATCTTCAATTATATTTTCAGAGGCAATAGAAGACAGGCTTACTAATAAGCAAAAAAAACAAAAAAACTTTAAAAGCTGATTGAACAAGTAAATATCCTTACTGTGGTATCCATAAAATAAACCGTTAGACAGAAATATCATACCATAGCCACAATGAGCCTAACATTAACTTAATCGCAATTAACACTCAAAGATGCAGTCAAAATTTAGTACGCGTTAACGGTTTATTTTGGTTACAATAGCTATAACGAGTACAAAATAAAATTAATGAGTTTTTAATGCAATTCCCTGATGATGACAATGGCCAGCTTCTTGCTGAAATTTCCGCCGCCGGTGTAGATTTAAGTAAAATGCAACAAATTGATTTTTACATTTTATTTGAACAACAGGCTGATGCCGAAAAATTTGCAACTGAGATTGTAAACGATGCATTAGTGCAAACTGCTGATGTTGAAAAATGTAAAGATACCGGCGTTTGGGAAGTAATTGCCCATGTACAAATGGTGCCTGAACATGCACTGTTAGGCCAAGCAGAACAATACATTGAAAGCATAGCGAACAGTTTTAATGGCTATGGTGATGGTTGGGGATTAGACGCAGAAGAAGCATAATCCCTAATTTAAATAATGAATGAGATACCCAGCTTAGTCTATCGACTTAGCTGGTTTGCTTTTCTAAAGCTGCCTTTATAATCAAAAAGTTTATCTGCTACTTTCCAGCCATATTTTTTACTTTTTCGCGCAATCACAAAGTCCGGTGGTATTAAATCAAACTGCGCTTTTATAACTTGCTCTGCACTGCTAAATTCAACTGGTGACTGTCCCTGCCCTACACGCTTACCAAATTGCTGATTAAAGTAATACCGAGCACCTTTGTTTGATAAATCAAAAATTTCATCACAACTGGCTCCGTCTTCATCAAAATAAGTAATTTTTAACAATTGCTCTTTAAGTTTAGTCACACTCAAGCCACTGCAACGAAGGACTAATGCATCTTTAAGGTTTAACGCATTACGAAGCTTATCATCAGGGTCGGCCATCACAGCGTCACAATCATGGCATTTTCGAGCAGCAATATCATTTTGTGCGCCGCACTGCTCACACTCTTTAAAACGAAAGCGGTAATCGCATTGCTCGCTTAAACCGTTATCATCTTCTAGCAAACCTTTACAACGCCTACCAAAGTGCTCGATTACTTTGCCATCAGCATCTGTCTTTCCCCAAAATATGTTGGCAAAGCCACACCCAGGACACAGCACTTGCACGGGTTCATTATCGCTATCACCTTTTTTATCGCCAACTTCTGGGTAGAATAAATCAAAGCCATTGCCCGCATAGTCAATCACTAAACAATCATCTTTACCCTCAGCTAACCTCAAGCCTCGACCGACAATTTGCTGGTATAAACTTACCGACTCCGTGGGGCGTAAAATAGCAATAAAATCAACATGGGGGGCATCAAAACCCGTCGTCAGTACTGATATATTCACTAAATATTTTAACTGTTTAGCTTTAAATTGCTTTATTATTTTATCGCGTTCGCTATTTGGCGTATCTCCAGTGATCAGCGCACTGTGATCCTCTGGTAGATAAGTCATTATCTCTTGTGCATGCAAAACCGTAGCTGCAAATATCATCACACCATGGCGGTTCTCACTATATTGAATAACCTGCTGCAGAATTGTTTGAGTTGCACGGGTCGATTTTTTTAACAGCGCATTCATATCCTCATTGCTATATTGCCCAAATGCATTGCTAGTTAAAGATGAAAAGTCATAATGGCTAATTGCAGCATCAACCTCTTTAGGGGGAGTTAAGTAGTTATGCTTAATCATATAGCGCAAAGGTAGTTCAAAAATACAGTGTTTGAATGGACTCTCTTTATTGCCTCTTACAAAACCATGGTAATGATGCTGATAAATCCAGCCTAACCCTAGTCGGTAAGGCGTCGCGGTTAAACCTAATACTTTTAATTCAGGGTTGTGAGATTTAAGTGCATTAATAACTTTTCCGTACTGGCTTTTCTTTTCGCCATTTACTCTGTGACACTCATCAATAATAAGTAATGAGTAGTGCTCATTAAGTTTATTTAGATTACGCGATAACGACTGCACACTCGCAAAAGTGACCTGATGGGTTAACGACTTCTCTTTGAGTCCTGCGGAAAATATACTCGCTTCAAGGCCAAAGCTTTTATACTTTTGAGCATTTTGCTCCACTAATTCTTTTACGTGCGCCAACACCAATATTTTTTGTTTAGCAATACGCGCAAGTTCAGCTATCACTAAACTTTTACCCGCCCCCGTAGGCAACACAATAACAGCAGGATCATTGGTTTTTCTAAAGTGTAAAACGGTTCGTTCAACCGCCTCGCTTTGGTAGGGTCTAAGGGTGTAGGTCATCAAAGGTAAGAATTCTTAATCTAATTAATGGTTATGTTTTAGGAAGACAGCTTTATTTCATATTTGTTTAAATAATTTATATTCATAAACTAATATTCAAACTGTTTATAAATTTTGAGCACTATATTATGTATAAATATAAAAAAATACCCTTAATCAAAATGATTAAAGGTATTTAATTACATACTTAACTTATCTGCAATTCTAAGGAACTTTATTAGTATAAAATTTTTATACTAATAAATAGTAGCTTTAGAATTTGTAAGTAGCTTGTAGGTAGGCAAATCGACCAATATTATCGTAAATCGCTGAGCCTGCACCTGTGCCAGTCGTACTTCCTGGTAAGCCACGATTGAATAAGTTATCAACACCTAACTTAAAACCAACACCACTGTCAAAGTTATAAGCGACTGAAGCATCAGTTATAAAGTATTAACCGTAACGCATTTCATTTGACGGGTTAGGGTTTGCTTCTATTTGTGTAGGATCGAATAACTCAACACCGTTAATAAAGCGTGTGCTAAAATCTACAACCAGGTTTTCATAAGTATAATCAACAGAAATACTACCCTGCCATGTTTCATTACCTAATACACCTTCATAGTCTGTGTAATTTTCAGGCTCAGCTGAGAAAGGATAATCCTTTGCTTCAATCAAATAAGTACCAATAAAGCTAGTACCAAAACTACCACCTAGAGCATCAAAATCATAACCCACCTCAAAATCTACACCAGAATTAAGACTGCGTGCGATATTAAGTGCAAAACCTTTTAATAAGGTAATTTCACTTGTATTTGGATCACGAGTTATAAGACCACAGAATTGATTGTCAATACCAGTTGGTGAATCTACACAACGATCGATAATTGTTTGGAAACCAATACCACTAATTGTGTCATCAATATCAATTTCCCAGTAATCGGCTGTTACACTAAAGCCTTCTAACCATTCTGACTGGTAAACAATACCTGCGGTGATAGATCGTAAGCGTCTAGCAAAATACACCTGCCAGTAACTCAGTAAAATGATTAAGCTATTTCCAAATTTCACTGAGGAGATAGTCATGAGAAAAACGCGTAGCCTAGAACAGTGGCGCAGTATTATTGAAAAATAACAAGCCAGTGATTTAACTATCACTGACTATTGCAAGCAAAATGCTTTATCAAAAACAACGTTTTATGCCGCGCGAGGTAAACTTAATGCCTCATCAGGCAGCTTTGTTCGAGCAAACGTCACAAAACACGTCGATATCCTCGAACCGTAACAGCCAATCATCCTCTCGATTAGTAAAGTAAAAGTCAGCTTACCACCCACAACGTCTGCATCGTATCTAGGCCAATTACTGCGCGAGCTTGAACGTGATGCCTACACTGGCGCGTTGTTTTTGTTTTGTAATAAGGCGAAAGATAAACTCAAGTTGGTTTACTGGGATAGAACGGGATTTGCACTGTGGTACAAGCGGTTAGGTGCGACAAGAAGTCGCTTTGTTTACTGTTGAACTTTGATTCAACCCTTCGTATTGCCG
>NZ_JALNTK010000028.1:0-51024 GCF_023161865.1 Pseudoalteromonas sp. 2CM36K | reverse complement strand
AAAGATTCAAGATGAAAGGTTAAAGGAACAAGGTTTAATATTGATAGAACCTAGAACCTAGAACCTAGAACCTAGAACCTAGAACCTAGAACCTAGAATCTTCATATAATGCGGTACTAGCTCAGTTGGTAGAGCGCGACCTTGCCAAGGTCGAGGTCACGAGTTCGAGCCTCGTGTACCGCTCCAATCTTATTTACTTTCCAGATATTCATTTTCAAATAGCAAACAATAATCCACACGTGAATCATTATAAATTTAATTTATATAATTTTTATCGATTTGAAGTGCTCAATGGATGCGAACGATCTGTGTTATACAACCTAGCTCTAAAACGTTTCGCCTTGCAAAGTGGCAATAATACGCCTAGCCCCGCCATGGTCGCGATGTTCGCCTAAGTATATTCCTTGCCAAGTCCCCAGCGCTAATTGACCATTATTAATAGGTATCATTAACTCGCAACCTAAAGTGCTGGTTTTAATATGAGCAGGCATATCATCATCGCCCTCATAGTCATGACGATAATAAGGCTGGCGCTCAGGTACACACTGATTGAAGTGACTTTCCATATCCATACGCACGGTCGGATCGGCATTTTCATTAATGGTTAAGCTGGCAGAGGTGTGTTGAATAAATAAGTGTAATAAACCTATTTTTAGTTGGCTCAGCTGTGGGAGTTTAGTCAGTATGTCGTTATCAATTAAGTGAAAGCCCCGCGAGCGAGGCTTTAATGTAATCGTGGTTTGCGACCAGCTCATAGCTTATCGAAGCTCACTTCAATGTTTGCATTACCTGCATCACTGGTAAATGGCATAATAATTTTTTTGCCGTCACTTTTATGCGTAATGGTATGGTTTTTACCAGACACAACAATGGGGGTTGCCATGGCAAAGTCATAGCCTTTTTCACCTAATAGGTTTTTAGCACCACCGGTGACCATATTGGTTATTTCGCCGACCATGTCTGTGACTTCTTCATTTACGCTGTTAGGTCTCTCACCTAACATACGTTCCATTATAGTCAGCGCTAAACTTTCGTCGAAGGTTATTGAAAATGAACCACGAGTTTGGGGGCCAACCATACCAATTAATCCCGATACATCACCACAGGCTACTTCATCGGTTTTAATGCGAGGTTTACCTGGTTTTAACTGAGTTTTAGCCATGGTGCTCAATACATTCATCAAAGAAGATAAAAAGGGATTAATGAACTCTACATTCATATTATATATCCTTAAATTGGTACTGATAGGGGGGATACGTAAAGTATAGCTATAGTCGCTCAGCTATGCTCGACAAGCGTCACATTTACCGTGTGCTTCTATGGTTTGCCCAGAAACTACAAAGCCACTTTCCGCTGCTAAGTTATTGAGCTCATGTGAAATTACTGTTGAATGCAGCTCTTTAACAAACCCACATGTATCGCAAATTAGTAATTGAACAGGATGAATATGATCAAAGTGATGACACAACATGAATGCGTTAGTGCTTTCAATTTTATGAATAAAACCGAGTTCTGCTAAAAAGTCTAAAGCACGATAAATTGTCGCAGGTTTTGCGCCTGTTTCAGTGACTTTTAATTGCTCTAGCAAATCGTATGCACCCACACCACCTTGAGCGCTTGCTAATAAACGAAATACCTTTTCGCGAATAGGTGTGAATCGCGCACCACGGTTGTCGCATACTTGTTTTGCTTTACTTACGAGTGATTCTATATTCATCTTCTCTCATCCTTACTTTGCCGTGATATACTAACATACTGTATTGTAGTTGCAGCGATTTATTAACCGCTTTTGTGAAAAGGTATTCATTAATGCATGAACTATTAGCCACATTTATTTTCTTTTTTGCAGTTATCGATCCAATCGGCACAATTCCGGTTTTTATCGCCGTAACTCGGGGTGATGACGACAAGTTTAAGCGTAAAGTGATTTTTAAGGCAGTGGGTGTATCTGCTTTAGTACTGTTATTTTTTGTGGTTGCCGGTGAGCAATTACTCAATGTGATTGAGATTCCACTATCGGCATTTCAAATAGCCGGTGGCTTGATCTTATTAATTTTTGCACTCTCCATGACGTTTGGTGAAAGTAAACCCGAAGCTGAAATTAAAAGTGTTCGCGATAGCACTGAAACCGCTATTTTTCCGCTGGCTATACCCTCAATTGCAAGCCCTGGCGCTATGTTAGGTGCGGTATTAATGACGCGTAATGAAGAATATACTTGGGTTGAACAAATGATTACCTCATCAATGATGCTGGCCGTTTTAGTGGTGGTACTTATTTTGTTATTACTTGCTACGCAGGTACATAAAATAATAGGTGATAGCGGGGCAAGTATTATTAGCCGAATTATGGGGTTAATTTTAAGCTCAGTCGCAGTAACGAATATTTTAAATGGTATCGCACAATACTTTGGCTTGCAGGTGTTTGCTTAACATTGCTGCGCATGGGGCTTTTGTGTAAAATGCAGCGCCTTTTAAGCTGTGCTTAAATTATAAATTTTTGAGGACTACATTTTGGATAAACGTACTTTAAATCGACGCTTTTCTGTTGCCCCAATGCTGGATTGGACTGATCGCCATTGTCGTACGTTTCATCGTAAAATGACAAAGCACACCGTGCTCTACACTGAAATGATCACCACAGGGGCGATTTTATTTGGTCGTGGTGACTATTTGCATTTTAATCAACACGAAGGCCCAGTAGCGCTGCAGCTGGGGGGCTCAGATCCGCAAGCGCTAGCACAGTGTGCCAAGCTTGCAGGTGAGCGCGGTTATGATGAAATAAACCTTAACGTAGGCTGTCCGTCTGATCGTGTGCAAAATGGGCGTTTTGGTGCCTGTTTAATGGCAGAGCCCGAGCTTGTGGCAGAGTGTGTTGCTGCAATGAAAAGTGAAGTCAGTATTCCTGTTACGGTAAAAACGCGCATTGGTATTGATGAGCAAGACTCCTATGAATTTTTATGTGCGCTTATTGAAGCATCGCATAAAGTAGGCTGTGATGATTTTATTATTCATGCCCGTAAAGCATGGCTAAAAGGGTTGAGCCCAAAAGAAAACCGCGAAGTTCCTGAGCTTAACTACCCCCGTGTTTACCAGCTTAAAAAAGATTATCCACAACTTGATTTAAGTATTAATGGCGGTGTTAAAACCATTGAGCAAAGTCTTGAGCATTTACAGTACATAGATGGGGTGATGGTTGGGCGAGAGGCTTACAGTAATCCATTTATGCTAAATGAAGTGGATGAAAAAATATATGGTGACGCTGCTAATACTCAGTCACGTCATGATGTTGTGCGCTCTATGTATGATTACATTGAAGAAGAGATGCGTTTAGGCGCTAACTTTTGGCATGTTGCTCGCCATATGTTAGGTATTTTTCAGGGACAGCCCGGTGCGCGTGGTTTTAGACGCCATTTATCCGAAAATGGCCATGGCAAGCAAGCTGATCTAGGTGTTATGGATAAAGCACTAAGTTACGTACCCGAATAACAGATCCTCTGTATAGAAAAAAGCCACCTCAGGTGGCTTTTTTTGAACCCAAATTTTGGTCAAAAGTTTAATTTATTAGCCAATTCGACTTAACTCCATTCAGTGACGAGTCATTAATTTACCTACTTGAAATAACTTAACTACATGATATTTAATTAAAATAAAACTATTTTAAGTTGTTGGCATAACTCTTGGAATCCTGTTGATGTATAAATAAAAATCATCAGGAGAATAACATGGGTATATTTAACCGCGTAAACGACGTCATTCAAGCAAATATCGTAGCTATGCTTGATAAAGCAGAAGACTCAGAGAAATTACTCAATTTAATGCTTAGTGAAATGCAAGAAGCGCTTAATGAGTGTCGTAGTACGGCAGCTGCACTTTTATGTGAAGAAAAGTGCATTAAACGACAAATAAGTAACAAACAGCAAGCGCTCGCAAATTGGCAATTAAAAGCTGAGCATGCTGTGGCAAAAAATCGTGACGATTTAGCTAAATCAGCATTAGCCGAAAAACACACAGTTGAACAAAGCATAGGGTGCTTGCAAACGCAGCTTGAAACATTGCAGCAATCAATTGTAAAAATCACAGAAGACTGCGAGCGCTTACAACACAAAATGATGCAGGCAAAAGCAAAACAAGCACAACTTACAAAGCGTGAAAACCTAGTTGAAGCAAGGGCAAAAATAAATACGCAACTACAAAGCGATAAAGTGGCTTTTGCCTTATCACGATTTGAGCAAATAGAGCGCCGCGTTGAAAGTGTGGAGTCGCAAGTTGAAGCGTATGAGCTCACAGATACTGCGAGCAATACAGCTATGCAAATTGAGTCACTGGTTAAAAATGAAAAAATTGATGTAGAACTGGCTAGTTTAAAAGCAAGTTTAAATACTGCTAATAAACAAACAGCTTAAGGAGATTGTTATGAATAGTTTTAATACACACCGTCGTTGGTACAAAAACACGCTTAACAAAAAAATATCAGGCGTCTGTAGTGGGTTAGCTTACCGACTAGACTTTCCGGTATGGTCTACTCGCTTAGTGACCGTTTTATTATTTTTAAGCTTTCCGTTTGCAGTGGCGCTAGGTTATTTAATTGCTCACTGTTGCCTTGAAGAAAAAGCAGTGTAAGGAGAGCAGCATGAAAACATTCGCCGTGTGCCTAGTTATTGTTGCGTTGTTTTTAATTAATAGCGGTTCAATTATTCACTTTGATGTGTGGCAGTTTCCGCTATGGATCTCAGATATTAGCTGGACAGGTATAGAGCTCATTGGTGCGTTAGTTGCTATTATCGTTGTAATTGCGATTGTTGCTTTAGTGACGATGGGGTTAGTTGGCGCGGCGATGGTGGTATTGGCTGGTACTATTTTAGCTTTTTTATTCGGATCATTGATGATTGCTTGGCCGTTATTGTTTGTAGCAGGGCTGTGTTGGTTAATCGCAGATAACAAAAAAGTCGTCTCTTGAGCTTAAATTAGCTGCCTAACATAGGGGAATTATGATAAATTTAAACTATATTTTTTTGTTTTAACAAGGATTTTACCGATGATTAAACAATGTATTTTGATAGCAAGTGCATTAATGGTGGGGGTTTTTTCGTCTTCGTTAATGGCGCACGAAGGACATGAACACGATAGTGTTGTTGCGCAGCTACAAGTAACACATGCGCAAGTAAGAGAGTTTTTGCCGGCAACCAAAGCCAGTGTGGCTTACTTTAGTATTAAAAACCACAGCAATGTACCAGCAACGTTGACTAAAGCGACAATTGATGGTCTAGGGCGTGTTGAAATTCATGAGCACGTTCACGCTGACGGTATGATGAAAATGCAAAAAGTCGAATCATTGCTTATTAAAGCTCACCAACAACTCGATTTTAAGCCAGGCAGCTATCATTTAATGGTGTTTGAACCACAAGAACCGTTAAAAGTAGGTCAAGAACGTAAACTCACGCTATATTTTGAAGACGGGAACCGAGTATTTACCAATGCAAAAGTCGTTTCGTTAGCCTCACAAGCAGAGTCGGTAAAAGCATCGAAAGATCATAGTCATCATTAGGAGGATAAATGTCACAGCATAAAGGAAAAATAATAACGGCACTGGTACTGTTATTTGTCGTGTTTTACGCCATTGCAGTATACTGGAGTATAGAGCCTTCACGTTTTGATGTTGTGCAAAATGCTAAGCAACAAGCGCAGCAACGCAGTGAAAAACTAGTCACAGGTTATGTAACAACTTCAACACTCATCACTGTAGCTGATACGCTTTTAACTAAATCAGGCGGTTACTTATCAAATGATGTGCTACCACCGAGCGTAATAATGGACAATATGCCGGCCTGGGAGTATGGTGCGCTGGAAATGGTGCGTGATTTAGCGTTGTCTATGCGAAAAGATTTTAGCCGCTCACAATCGCAATCAACTGAACACGAAGCGCTCAAAAAAGCTCAGCCACAATTTAACATCAGCTCTGAAGCATGGGCATGGCCAAGTGCTGAGGGTGAATACCAAAAAGGAATTGATTATTTAATGGTATATCGTTCTCAAATAGCCAATCAGCATGAGCGCGATAGCCAATTTTACTCTCGTGCAGATAACCTACGCAGTTGGTTAAAAGAAGCTGAAAAGCGTTTAGGCAGCTTAAGTCAGCGTTTAAGTGCAAGCGTGGGTCAAGATAAAGTTAACACTGACCTCGCCGGTAACTCTTCAAATACACAGGCCACCTATACGCCTTTGCAACAACAAATAAAAACATCATGGTGGGAAATTGATGATGTATTTTATGAGTCACGTGGTGCTACTTGGGCTTTACTGCACTTTTTACAGGCGGTTGAATATGATTTTGCCGATGTGCTTGATAAAAAGAACGCCCGTGTCAGCTTGCAACAAATTATACGCGAGCTTGAAGCAACCCAAGAAACAGTATGGAGCCCAATGACTTTAAACGGTAATGGATTTGGTTATGTCGCCAACCATTCACTTGTTATGGCAAATTATATTTCTAGAGCCAATGCGGCACTGATTGAACTTAGTGAATTATTAGCGCAAGGATAAAAAATGAAAAAGTATTGTATAGCAGCAGCCTTATCAATGGCATGTTTAGCTCCTGTAGCACAAGCCGACACTGTATTAGGCTTATATGTAGGGGTTGATGGTTGGAAAGCAGATAATGACGGTAGCTTTTCTGATAACAATAACGCCCTGCAAAACTTCAACTTTAAAGATGAAACTTTTGTCAGTTATTACGCTGCGCTTGAGCACCCAGTGCCATTAGTGCCAAACTTAAAGTTAAAATACACTGAGCTTGAATTAACCGGTTCAACAGTGCTTGAAGACACATTTAGCTTTAACGGCACTGATTATGTTGTAGGCACAGGTGTTAATTCAGTGACTGACTTATCGCATATTGATTATATTCTTTACTACGAGATTTTTGATAACGATTTAATCTCAATTGATTTAGGTCTTAATGCTAAGCAGTTTGATGGTGAGCTTGTTGTAACAGGTACATCACAACAAGGTGGCGCTAACTTTACTGAAATTGAAGAGTTCTCTGGTGTTGTGCCGTTAGTATATGGACGTTTTGAAGCGGGTTTACCATTTACTGGTTTAAGTGTTTTTGCTGAAGGCAGCTTTTTAGCCATAGATGACAGTAAAGTACAAGATTACCAAATGGGTATTGCTTGGGAGTTTATTGATAACCTAGCCGTTGATGTTGCGGTTAAAGCGGGCTACCGCTCTATGGTTTTAGAACTTGATGATGTCGATGATATTAATACTGATATTGATGCATCGGGGCCGTTTGCCGGTATTCAGGTTCACTTTTAAGCACCGACTTTTCGAAAAGCCACCTCGTGTGGCTTTTTTAGTTACTTTGAAGCATGCCACACTAATTCAAATTCCCCTTCAAATGCTGCACCAATTAACTGTTTGTACACTTTATTAATTGGGTAATTCATTAGTCTAAACAATTCATCACCGGTTTGGGTAAACTTATAATAGCTCAGTACTAAATCGTTACTTTTTGCTTTTAAAGTTAGTTTTTGTGATAAAAAGGATAGGGTGAACTCTTGTCCTGCTTTTAATGCAGCGGATTCAATCTCTTTACGGTATAACAAATTTAAATCCATTAAGGTTAATACATCAGGAAAGCTCACACCGCTTTTACCTATGCTTAATGACACTTTATTACCTTTACCTAGTAAATCAAATAATGAGGGTTTTTTGTAATACCCCAAGAATATTAGGTGGCTACTATCCTTTTCGTTATACCCAGAAATAGACACGCACTTTCTTAATGAATCGGCTTCGCGCTGGGTCATGTGCTTGAGTGTTTGTAAACTTTTAATAGAAAAAGTACCTGGGCTAATGGTTTCGCCAGTAAAAATTTTTGCCCACAACACTTGCATAGATTGATTTGAGGTATCTTCACATAAGGCTATAAAGTGCTCTACCCAATCAGCATCGGGCTGTTTGGCGCAAGCAACATCAGGACAAAACTCCATTGCTAAGGCTAAAATAGTCTCAATATTTTGTTGCTGTTTAATCAGTAGTAAGTCTTGTCTTTTTTGAGCACGCGCTAAAATTGAATGCTCGCTATTAATACTATAAAGCGATTTGGCTTTACTTTGAGGATTATAGGTTTTTTCATCAATGGCAGGCGTATTACTCACTTTTGTGACCGAGTAACCTAGCAGTGACTCAATAATATTGGCAAGTTTAATCCTGGCTTGTGCGGTTTTGACTGTCATGGCTTTCCATTATTGCTTGTGCATCACTGAGTTGAGCGACCGTTTTTAAGTTATTTAGCCCTAGGGTCACTATATTACCTAATATATTTTCAGCAAATATAGCAACGTACCCAGAAATAAGCGGCATCGTTGCTTGTCCTTCTATTTGCCACGTGACGGTTTTTGTGTGCGGGCTAAATAGCAATTTGCTAGTGATAATATGCTCTTGATTAAATAACACACTAAATACAACTTCATTATCGCTTAATGCCGATATTGTCATTTCGCCTTTGCCCCATTTACCTTCCCAAGATTGGTAGGCTCCTGCGCCAGAGCTCGGTTCTCCAATATTAAACTTAATGTTAGGGTCTATTTGTTGCCACGGCGACCATTTATACCACTGGGTAAAGTCCTCCACTAATGACTTTATTGCGGGAGCGCGTGCGTTAATCTTTATACTTTTTTGCACATGATAATTTTGTGGTAACAATAATCCAACGATAACAAAAACCAAGAGTAAAATGATTGAAAACTGCATTATTTTTTTAAGTAGTTTAATAGGTATTCCTCATCTATTTTAATTTACAGCGTCTATCAATTATTAATTATTTAATAGTTTAACGAAGTCGCGGTTGCTTTTGATCTATTTTATCTACCTTGTATTATTTCAAAAGCAGACATTAGCCGTAATAAGTTTAGATGATTTATTAGTTTTAGTAATGCAATAAAGGTAAACAATTTTTAATCAGCGCTTTCATTTTGTGCTATATCAACGGGGATGTCGATAGGGTATAATTCGCGCCTTTTGTTATTGAACGGCCAATTTTATGAGCACATTAAAAGCTGATCGCGCCTTATTCTCATATCCCAAGTATTGGGCTGAGTGTTATGGCACAGCTCCATTTTTACCAACAACACGCGAAGAAATGGACGCGCTTGGCTGGGATAGCTGCGATATTATTATTATTAGCGGTGATGCTTATGTAGACCATCCTAGTTTTGGGATGGCCGTAATTGGCCGTGTGCTTGAAGCGCAGGGGTTCAGAGTGGGCATTATTGCTCAGCCTGATTGGAACTCTAAAGATGCCTTTATGGCATTGGGTAAGCCTAACTTATTTTTTGGTATTACAGCCGGTAATATGGACTCGATGATCAATCGTTACACCGCTGAAAAACGAATGCGCCATGATGATGCATACACACCAGGAAATGTCGGCGGTAAACGCCCCGATCGCGCCGTGATCATATACTCACAACGTTGTCGTGAAGCCTATAAAGATGTGCCGCTCGTGTTAGGGGGCATTGAAGCCAGCTTGCGTCGTATTGCTCATTATGACTATTGGCAAGAAAAAGTACGTCGTAGCGTATTATTTGACGCTAAAGGCGATATTTTAATCTATGGTAATGCCGAACGCCCGTTAGTTGAAGTAGCGCACCGTATCGCTGCGGGTGAAACCATAGATACCATACAAGATGTGAGAGGCACGGCAGTTATTCGTAAAGAGCCTTTACCCGGTTGGCGTGGCAGTGACTCAACAGCCATTGATAAAATTGGTAAAATAGACCCTATTCCTAATCCTTATGGTGCGGATGATGTGGGTTGTGCTAAATCAGAATTTAAGCAAGCGGGTATTGATTTAAAAGCCGAAGCTGCAAAACCAATTATCATCCAACCTGCGCGCCCTAAGCCATGGGAAAAAACTTACGTTAAGTTACCTGCTTTTGAGCAGGTTAGTGTTAATAAACCATTATATGCTCATGCATCGCGTATTTTGCACCAAGAAACCAACCCTGGTTGTGCAAGAGCGTTGTTTCAGCGTCATGGCGATCGCTCTATTTGGGTGAACCCGCCAGCTTATCCACTTGAAACCCAAGAAATGGATGATGTGTTTGGTTTACCGTATCAGCGCATTCCGCACCCAAGTTATGGCGATAATAAAATCCCTGCTTACGATATGATTAAAACGTCGGTAAATATTATGCGCGGCTGTTTTGGCGGCTGTTCGTTTTGTTCTATTACCGAGCATGAGGGGCGCATAATACAAAGCCGTTCTCAAGAATCAATTATTGAAGAGATTGAGCAAATTAGAGATAAAGTGCCAGGCTTTACTGGGGTTATTTCTGATTTAGGCGGACCAACCGCAAATATGTACAAACTGCGTTGTACCAGTAAAAAAGCAGAGAGTACCTGTCGCCGCTTGTCGTGTGTGTATCCTGATATTTGTAAGCATATGGATACTGACCATACCCCGACTATCGATTTATATAAAAAGGCGCGTGAGGTTAAAGGGATCAAAAAGATCTTAATTGCTTCAGGCGTGCGTTATGACCTTGCTGTACGTGATCCTCGTTACGTTAAAGAGCTAGTAACTCATCATGTTGGTGGATATTTAAAAATAGCACCTGAGCACACTGAAGATGGTCCATTATCTAAAATGATGAAGCCGGGTATGGGCGCCTATGATGAATTTAAAGCGTTATTTGATAAGTACTCAAAAGAAGCGGGTAAAAAGCAGTATTTAATTCCATACTTTATTTCTGCTCACCCAGGGACTAAAGACGAAGACATGGTTAATATGGCTTTGTGGCTGAAATCGAATGACTTTAAGCTTGATCAGGTACAAAATTTTTACCCATCACCGATGGCTAATGCGACCACTATTTATCATACTGAAATGAACTCGCTACGCAATATTAAAAATAATACTGAGCAAGTTGCGGTGCCAAAGGGCGCGCGTCAGCGTCGTTTGCATAAAGCAATTTTACGTTACCATGATCCTGCCGGTTGGCCGATGATCCGTGAAGCCCTTCGTAACATGGGCAAAGCTAAACTCATTGGTAAAGGACCTAACTGTTTAGTGCCAGAAGAAGGGCGAGATGAAAGGCAAGCCAAAGGCGGTAAAGGTAACAAGGGCGGTCGCCCTGCGCTTACTCGTCATACTGGCTTTAGCCAGTTTAAAAAAGCCAACACTAAACCTAAGGTAGGTGGTAATCGCCAGCGCGCTAAGTAGCCTTAACTTATGTAAAGTAACTATCGGCTTAAACAAAAACACCGCGTATTGATGCGGTGTTTTTGTTTATAAAAAGATTAAATCAATAACCAAGTCGCAGTACCTAAGAAGGCAAATATACCAACAATATCAGTTACTGTGGTTAGTACCACACTGCCTGCAAGTGCTGGATCTATTTTCATTTTTTTAAGCAATAGTGGGATACTAGCACCCGCAATACCTGCTGCAACTAAATTCATAAACATAGCAAACGCTAAAACACCACCGAGTTTGAAATCCCATTGCCAAAGCGCAACGACACCGGCAATTAGGATAGACCAAACCATACCGTTAATCGCGCCGATAGCGAGTTCTTTTAATAATAAAAAACGTTGGTTAGTTTGGTTGATATGGCCCACCGCGATACCGCGAATAACCAAAGTTAAGGTTTGGCTGCCTGCAACCCCACCCATTGACGGGACAATACCATTGAGCACAGCAAGAATTGGTAATATAGCTAAGGTGTTTTCAAAAAAGCTCGCCACAATTGCAGCCAGCAATGCAGTTAGTAAGTTTACACCCAGCCAAATTGAGCGCTTTTTAGAGCTTTTTAACACAGGTGCAAAGGTATCTTCTTCATCATCTAAACCCGCTAAACCCAGTAAACTGTGCTCAGCGTCTTCACGAATAACATCAACGATATCATCAATGGTGATCCGCCCAAGCAAGTGTGCGTTGTCATCAACAACCGGTGCCGATATCCAGTTATGACGCTCAAACAATTGTGCAACTTCGCTCTCATCCATTGAAATAGGAATAGACTCACAGTCTTCATCCATTAACTCATGAACAATTTTTTCAGGGGGATTAGTTAATAAAGTACTCAGCGATAGGGCGCCTAAAAAGCAGTTATTTTCATCAACCACATATAAGTCATCTGTACCCTCAGGTAATTCGCCGCGTAAGCGAATATAACGTAGTACCACATCTAGAGTCACATCGGGGCGAATAGTAACGGTATCTATATTCATCAATGCGCCAGCAGAGCGCTCTTGATACGATAAAGCCTGCGTTGCACGTTCTCTATCTTGAATATCCATAGCGCTAACAACATCTTTATAAACAGTGTCAGGTAGGCTACGTAGTACTTCCCCTAAATCATCATGGCCCATGTCTTCGGTTGCAGCAGCAATGTGCTCGGGTGCCATTTGCGCAATAATGCCCAAACGTACATCTTCAGACAGCTCTTCAAGCACATCACCTTGTACATCAGGATCAACCAGTTGCCAGAGCATACGACGAATTTTATGGGGAGATGATTCTAAAAGAAGTGCGGTATCACAAGGTGCCGTTTTTGCTAGCATGCGCCTAACTTGAACAAATTGACCACTATTTAGTGACTTAGTCACCTGTTTTAGTTGTTGTAGTGGAATATCTTGTTCTAAAGCTTCAGGCATTGGCGTCCTTAATTAAATTTTATTACACGATGATGGGGTATTGCTTTATCTTACTTTATATCAGTAAACTACCTCAACCACTATTAACCTTAGCTTATAAGCAGGATCATTCTTGCTCATTAAATCGTTGGTCAATGAGTTCACCTATTGCGCTAAGTGCAGGCTCAGCGTCGGGGCCTTCGCATACCACCTTAACTTCTTTGCCTTGGCTGCTTTCGAGTAACATAAGTGCCAGCACGCTATCGCCAGCGGCTTGTTTGTCATCTTGAAATAAAGTGATTGTGGCATCAAATTGCACAGAAAGCTGAGCTAATACTGTCGCCGCTCTAGCGTGTAATCCTAATTTGTTTTTTATTAAAAATGTATTTTCTAAGCGCATGACATGTTCTCGCAAGCTTTATTCTTGTTCTCGGTGGCGAATTTTTACATTAGGATGGCTCATTGCAAAGCTTTCGCCAATGGTTTGCGCTAAATAAACAGAGCGGTGTTGCCCACCGGTGCAGCCAATTGCAATAGTTAAGTAGCTGCGGTTATTTCGTTCTAAATGCGGCAGCCATGTTTGCACAAATGTTTGAATTTGCCATGTAAATTTTTGCACTATACTGTGACTTGCTAGGTAGTCTTTTACTGGTTGATCCAGCCCTGTAAGTAGCTTTAGTTCAGGCTCCCAATGCGGGTTTGGTAAAAAACGGGCATCGAATACGTAATCTGCTTCTTTAGGGAGGCCGTGTTTAAAACCAAATGATTCAAAGGTAATGATCAGTTGTTTATCTTTTTTTCCGAGTATTTTTTCACGAATAGATTCAGCAAGCTGATGCACACTTAAATCTGTGGTATCAATCATATAATCAGCACGATTAATCAATACATCAAGTAGTTGTTTTTCTTTTTTTATGGCTAAATCAAGCGGCAAAGAATCAATAGATAAAGGGTGAAGACGACGCGTTTCTGAAAAGCGTTTTATTAATGTTTGATCGTCACTGTCTAAATAAAATACCGTTGGTTTAGTAAAACCAGGTAAATATTCAATGATTTCATTAAACTGCTGTTGCTCTTTAGGTAGGTTACGTACATCAACACTCACAGCAATTTTATTATAACTGTCGGAAACACTGCGCACTAATGATGGTAATAAATTAAGAGGAATATTGTCTACACAATAATAACCTAAGTCTTCCACAACGCGTAACGCCACAGATTTACCTGACCCTGAGCGACCGCTTATAATTATTAATTCCATTTACCACCTTTCTTTATTACTACGATTGACTGACGATAACCTGATACAGTTCGCTATCCGATTTGGCGGCGCGTAACTGTTTACAAAATTCTTTATCATTGAGCTTTTCTGCTATCGTGGCTAAGGTTTTTAAATGCTGCTTATTGTCACCATCAGGTACAATTAAGGCAACAAAAATGTCGACCGGTCTGTTATCTATCGCATCAAAATTAATAGCCGTTTCGCTCACTAATATAAGTGCAAGAGGCTCTTGTACACCACTCATACGACCATGTGGAATTGCAATTCCTCGACCTATACCTGTACTTCCAAGCTTTTCTCTTGCAGTTAATGCGTTAAGAATATCTTGTTGTGTTAAATAGGGCAGTTTATTGTGAGCCAATTCACTGATAAATTCTAAAATTCTTTTTTTACTATTAAAAAGGACCGCAGCTTTACTGCAGTCCTGACAGATAAGTGAGCTTAGTTTCATAGTGTTAGTGTCGAGCAAGTTTCTCTTTGTGTTTAATTACTTGACGATCTAGCTTGTCAATGAGCGAGTCTATAGCGGCATACATATCTTGATGCTCAGTAGAAGCAAAAATCTCAGCGCCACTAACATGAACGGTTGCTTCAGCTTTTTGGTTTAGTTTTTCTACATCGAGAATAACGTGCACATTCGTTATGTGATCAGTGTGCCTCTGTAACTTCGAAAATTTGCTATTTACGTAGTCTCTAAGCGAGTCGGTAATATCTACATGACGACCAGTTAAATTCAGTTGCATAAACATTTTCCTCTTTGTTGTACGCCTTAAATCAAACTTTTACGTTGATTAGACGGGGGAATAGCTAGAGATTCGCGATATTTTGCTATAGTTCTCCTCGCTACTTTAATTCCTTGCTCTGCCAATATATCTGCAATTTTACTATCACTCAATGGTTTAGCTGAGTTTTCTGCAGCGATTAATTTTTTAATTAATGCTCGTATTGCTGTTGATGAGCATTCGCCACCATTTTCAGTACTTACATGGCTTGAAAAGAAATATTTAAGCTCAAAAATGCCACGTGGTGTGTGCATATATTTTTGCGTAGTAACACGTGAAATAGTCGACTCGTGCATTTCCACCATTTCAGCCACATCGTTAAGTACCATAGGCTTCATCGCCTCAGGACCATGTTCAAAAAAGGCCTGTTGTTGCTGCACAATACAGTTAGTTACTTTAAGCAGTGTGTCGTTTCTACTTTCTAAGCTTTTTATAAACCATTTAGCCTCTTGTAAGTGCGAGCGAATAAACTGGCTATCACCACTTGATTTAACCGTACGCGACATAGCTGCATATTGGCTATTTACTCTGATCTTAGGCATGCTATCTGGGTTTAGTTCAACCACCCAACGGCCTTTTACTTTTTTAACCGACACGTCAGGAATAACGTACTCAGACTCTTCTCTGACAATAGTGTCTGCCGGTTTTGGGCTGAGCGTATGAATCAACGTCATGATTTCTTTAAGCTCATCTTCTTTAAGCTTTGTTTTTTTCATCAACGTGCGATAGTCACGCGCAGCCAGTAAATCAATATGATCGGTTAAGATCATTTTTGTTTCGTTTAAAAAAGGTGTGTCTTTATCAAATTGATTTAGCTGAATACACAAGCACTCTTGTAAACTACGCGCGGCTATTCCCACTGGATCAAATAGTTGAATACGCTTTAGTACCGCTTCTATTTCGTCAAGTTCAACTTCATCTTCGGCGTCGTTTTCTTGGTTAAAGCTTTCTAATATTTCTTCACAGCTAAGGGTTAGAATCCCTGAGTCGTCCACAGCTTCTACAATTGCAATAGCTATCGCTTCATCGGTAGGGCTAAACGGCGTCAGTTGAAGTTGCCACATTAAATACTCATGCAGCGTTTCAGTCGAAGAGCCTTGATAAATAGATTCATCTTCTGGCATTGGGCCCGATGAAGAGGCAGGCGCAGCACTCATATATTCATCCCAAGTAACATCCATAGCCATATCATCGCTAATGGTGTCTTTGGTCATTGCTTCGCCGCTATCTTGCTCATACTCGCTAGGTTTATCGTCAGCTGAGGCACTTAGCGTTAAGTCATCGTTATCGGCTTTTTGTTCGTTTTTACCTGCTGTGTCTTCGCTGTAATCGTGTTCTTCAACTTCAAGCAAGGGGTTGCTATCGAGCGCTTCTTGAATTTCTTGCTGGAGATCCAATGTACTGAGTTGCAATAAGCGAATTGCTTGTTGCAACTGTGGAGTCATTGTAAGTTGCTGGCCCATGCGCAGCTGTAATGATTGCCTCATGTATCTCTAACAATCCTTTTAAATTACGGTCTGTTGACCTTTGCGATTAAAATTTGTTCAAACTAGGGGCGGTTTAATTGCGGCGCGAGGTTTGTAACCTAGTGGACTAAGTCAAAACCGAGCAACAAAGAGTAAATCGTCCCTAGGCAGAACCCGAAGGGCAGCGCCTGTTTGGCATTGATGCTGCGTTATCGCCTATTTATGGGGAATACCACACCACATAGGCTCTGCCTTGCCTAAATATCAAACAGACTGCTGCAAATTCAACCTTGATAGGTCAACAGACCTAAGTATGATTAATCTTAGCAGATGCTTAGTGGAATAACACACATATTAGAGCTTGAACTGCTCGCCCAAATAAACATCGCGTACTGTTTTATCGTTTAATACGTATTCAGGAGTGCCTGATGCAATTAACTCCCCATGAGAAACTATGTAGGCTTTTTCACAAACATCAAGTGTTTCGCGCACATTATGATCTGTAATAAGGACGCCAATGCCACGGTTTTTAAGATGCTCTATAATCTTTTTAATATCTAATACTGAGATAGGATCAACCCCCGCAAAGGGTTCGTCTAAAAGGATAAATTTAGGGTTTGCTGCAAGCGCGCGAGCAATTTCAACGCGGCGACGTTCACCACCTGATAAAGCCATACCTTGACTATCGCGGATATGCTGAATGCTAAATTCATCAAGTAAATTATTTAAAGTATCTTCGCGTTGTTGTTTATTTAATTCTTTACGTGTTTCTAAGATAGCCATTAAGTTTTGATAAACAGTCAGCTTTCTAAAAATAGACGACTCTTGCGGTAAATAACCAATCCCTAAACGCGCTCGGCTGTGCATCGGTAATAAAGTAATATCTTTATCATCAATTGATATTTTGCCTTTATCGCTAGGTACAAGGCCTACAATCATATAAAAGGTGGTGGTTTTACCTGCACCATTAGGGCCAAGTAACCCCACAATACTGCCAGCTTCAACCTCTAGGCCAACGTTTTTCACCACTTCACGACCTTTGTAGCTTTTAGCTAATAGCTCTGCTTTTAATGTGCTCATGGTTGGCCTTTATCATCTTCTTTTTTATTTTCAACAGGCACTAAAATAGTGTGTACACGGTCTGTTGAGTTTTCGTCTTTTTCTGCGCTAATTAACTGCTGCTCGATATCGTAAGTGATACTTTTAGCTGTTATTTTTTGACCTGCTTGAGCAATGCTTGCATCGCCGATTAAGGTTAAAAAACGCAGCGACACATCGTAACGCACTTCATTAGCACTGGCGCTCATTATGGTGCCATCAGCTTGTGTTTCTTCAAAATATGCAGGGCTGCCTGTGGCAATTAATAACTGTTTGTTATCGCCTAGGTCATCGCGTTTATGCACTTCTAAACGGTCAGCTGTGATACGGCGATTACCATGAATAATTTCAACATTTTTCTCAAAAATGCCTACGTTTTCTTTTAATTGGCCTTCTTGTTTATCTGCACTAATTGAAATTTGATTCGCAGCGGGGGCTTCAGCAGGTTCAGCGCCATTACTGTTAAAAGCAATTAATAGTGAGGGAACAATTAAAATTTTAAATAGGTTATTGGTCATAATATAGGGTTCGCGTATGGTTAATAAGTTTAATCACCTCGGTTTTTAAATCGGCCTCAAGGCCTTTACCTGTGATTTTTAAATTAGGTCCTGTAATAACGACAGGCTGCTGTGATTGCATGGTTAATAGTTTTATATCAACATTGATGGTCTGGGCGGTGATCGTATCGATCATGGCGTTATCTACTAAGTTTTGAGCGGTTACATTACCCTCTAACACCAGTTGACGGTCGTCGTAGAGGGTTGCTTCATCGGCGTTAATACGCCATGTTTGCTGCTCGTTGTATAAAGTGAATATAGGCTTTTCAAAAAAGGTAAAACCGAGTTGTTGATACAACTCCATTTTTACCGCAGTTACCTTATGGCTCACTTTACCTTGTTCATCATAAGCCGTTTGTTTTAGCTCAATAGCGGTATAATCAGGCTTAGCAATAACTTGTGTTTCTTCGCTTGCAGTAATATCAACCTTAGTAAAATAAGGGTACCAGAGCCAAACCATACAGCTTATGAATAAAACGCTCAGTATAATGCGCGCTACATTCATGAACTCGTTCCTTGGCTAGTTAGTGGCTTGCTATTTTCGAGCATAAGTAAGTCTGTCAGCTCTCTTACCGCACCAAAACCGCCGGGTAGTTGGGTTACATAATGTGATAAACGTTTAATAAGTGGATGAGCATCGTTTACGGCAACCGCAAAACCGACTTGTTCCATTACTGGCATGTCTGGGCCATCATCACCTATATAAGCAATTTGATCATCGCTAAGCGCTAATTTTTGTTTTAATTCTTGATAGGCTATAAGTTTGTCTTCTTGGCCTTGATATATATGTTGTACGGTTAAACTGCTCATACGTTGCTGCACTATATGAGAATGGCGCCCGGTGATCACAGCGACTTCAAAACCGCTGTTAATCAGGGCTTTAATACCAAATCCGTCTTTGGTGTTAAATGCTTTGAGTTCTTCACCTTGGTTTCCAAGGTAAATACGCCCATCAGAAAATACACCATCAATATCACAAATTAATAGCTTTACTTTTTTTGCGCGCGCCTTTGCATCATCACTTAGCGGTTGATAGAGATCTTCAAATTGCATTTATAGCACTCCCGCTTTAAGTAAGTCTTGCATATTTAGTGCGCCAATCGGTTGATTATGCTCATTAATTACAATTAAGCCATTAATACGTTTTTGTTCCATAATATTTAACGCTTCAGCCGCGAGCATCTCTTGGGTGGCTGTAGTACACGACTTGGTCATCACAACATTAATTTCAGTGCTATGAATGTCAATACGTTGCTCTAAAATACGGCGTAAATCGCCATCGGTAAACAGGCCTGATAATTGCTGGTCACTATCAACAATAGCGGTCATGCCGAGTCCTTTGGCCGACATTTCAATTAAGGCATCTTTAATCGTTTGCGTCTCGTTAATGATAGGCGTATCAGCACCACTGTGCATAACATCTTTAAGAGTTAAGAGTAATCGCTTGCCTAAGCTACCACCAGGGTGCGATAGTGCAAAATCATCAGCAGTAAAGCCACGTGCTTCTAATAATGCCACCGCCATGGCATCACCCATAGCGAGTGTGGCAGTGGTACTTGCAGTAGGTGCTAAGCCCAATGAGCAGGCTTCTTGTTCAACTTTAATACACACATGCACATTTGCCAATGTTGCCATGGTTGAGCCTTGGTTGCCTGTCATGGCAATCATTTTGGCACCAATGCGCTTTAATACCGGAATAATATTAAGTACTTCGCTGGTTTCACCAGAGTTTGAAATGAGGATAACCACATCATTTGCTGTGATCATTCCTAAATCACCATGGCTTGCTTCACCCGGGTGAACAAAAAATGCGGGGCTGCCGGTACTGGCAAGAGTGGCGGCTATTTTGTTACCAATATGACCTGATTTACCCATGCCAATAACAATAATACGACCTGGGCAGTCATACATTAATTGACAGGCTTGGTTAAAGCTTTCATTGACGTATTGTGTAATATCGCTGAGTGCTTGGCGTTCAATCTCTAGAACACGTAACCCTTGTTGAATAAAGTTTAGCGTTGCCATGGGCTATCCTACTTGACTAAAAATATAACCTTGGTAAATCATAAATGCGACGATGAGCAAGCCACCTTCTATTCTATTGATACGTCTTTGACCTCTAAAGTTCAATGACATAGCAATTAGCGCCAAGGTTGCGCCAATCATAATAATAACATCACGGTTAGCTACCGAAGCATCGATAACCGATGGATTAATTAATCCTGCCAGCGGTAATACCGCTAAAATATTAAAAATATTCGAACCAACTATGTTACCCAGCGCTAAGTCATCTTCATTTTTAAGTACACCTGCAATTGAAGCTGCAAGTTCAGGTAAGCTGGTGCCTATAGCAATAATGGTCAAACCAATAACTAAGTCACTTAAGCCAAAATATTTTGCGATATCAACGGCTGAGCCAACTAAAAAGTGTGAACTAACCGGCAGTAAAATCATACCCACTACCAGCCAAAAAACAGCTTTTTTGGTTGGTACGTTGTCAGGTACTTCGTCACAGGCTTCGCTCACAAACGGATCGTCTTGGTTTTTAGCTCGCAGTGAGACAAAAATAAGTCCGCCAATAAAAACAACAAAGCCAAATAATAAGGCTGCACCTTCAAAAAATGAAAAATAGTTATCTGAAAAAATATACCAAGTTGCAATGGAGACCAGCAGTACCAGTGGAATTTCACGTTTTAACGTACTTGAAGATACTGATAAGGGTCTTAAAAGGGCAGTAATACCTAAAACTAATAAGATGTTAGTGATGTTTGAACCAACTGCATTACCCACGGCAGTATCGGTTTTATTTGCCAAAGCTGCTGAAGCCGATACCATCATTTCAGGCGCTGAAGAGCCCATAGCTACCACGGTTAAACCTACAATTAGCGTTGGCACGCCAAAGTTTTTAGCCAGTGCTGCTGCACCATAAACAAACCTGTCTGCACTCCATACGAGAGCCGCAAAACCAAGAATTAAAATGACAAACGAGGTAACCATTATGATAAGCCAATTAATGTAAATTCAGATAGCGCGAATAGTAACAAAAGCCACCATAAAAGTATAAATAAAAGAATAAGGTGTAATACATTAGGCGGTTATTTTAAGTATTCTTTGGCGCTTTTTATATGCGATTTTAAGCCAAAGTTAAGGCTGCTTGAATCAACCTTATAACTCTTTTTGCGACACTATTACAAAATCTTACGAATTGTTTTTTCCATATTGGTTAAAAAACCCTTAAAATAGAAATATGAGAGAGTATTGTTATGGAGAGCGACTTGTCGCAATCAATAGTAGAAGTCAAGGATGTTACCTTTTCTAGAGGCGATAGGGTCATATATAAAAATATGAGCTTTGACGTACCTGAGGGTAAAATTACTGCCATTATGGGGCCAAGCGGAATTGGCAAAACCACGATGCTACGCCTAATAGGTGGCCAGCTTAAACCAGACTCCGGTGATATTTTATTTAAAAACGACAGCATTGTCGCTATGTCGCGCAAAGAACTCTACGCGGCACGTAAACGCATGAGTATGTTATTTCAAAGCGGTGCCTTATTTACTGATATGTCGGTGTTCGATAACATTGCATTCCCCATTCGAGAGCACACGCAGCTCAGTGAAGATTTAATCCGTTTAGTGGTATTAATGAAACTACAAGCTGTTGGCTTACGTGGTGCTAAAGATTTAATGCCTTCAGAGTTATCTGGCGGTATGGCACGTCGTGCAGCTTTGGCTCGCTCTATAGCGCTTGATCCTGAACTTATTATGTATGATGAGCCTTTTGCAGGACAAGACCCTATTTCAATGGGGGTTTTAGTTAAGCTGATCAAATCTTTAAACGAAGTACTTGGCTTATCTTCTTTAATTGTCACGCACGATGTGACAGAAGTAATGAGTATTGCCGACCACGTTATTATTATTGCTGATCAAGGCGTTATAGGCAGTGGTACACCAGAGCAGATGCGAGAACACGAATCACCACTTGTTCAACAGTTTTTAAAAGGGTTATCAGATGGTCCAGTGCCATTTCACTATCCAGCAAAAACCTATGCAGATGAACTGTTAGGAGAGCAGCAGTAATGTTGGATTTACTACAAAAAATAGGCCATAAAACGCTGGGCCGTTTTGCTGCACTGGGGCGTTCAACCCAAATGCTGGCAAGTGCGTTATGGCATGTACCCAATTTTAAAAAAGGCACGCCCTTACTCGTGCGCCAATTATATATGGTTGGCTCACAGTCATTATTGATCATTGTTGTATCAGGATTGTTTATCGGCATGGTATTGGCTCTGCAAGGCTATACTGTTTTAGTTGATTATGGCGCTGAAGACAGCCTAGGGCCTCTAGTGGCACTTAGTTTATTACGTGAGCTTGGACCGGTAGTAACCGCGTTATTATTTGCCGGTAGGGCAGGCAGTGCGTTAACCGCTGAAATTGGCTTAATGAAAGCCACCGAACAGTTATCGTCGCTTGAGATGATGGCCATTGACCCGCTTAGACGAATTATAGCGCCGCGGTTTTGGGCTGGTTTGATCAGTATGCCAATGTTGGCACTTATTTTTTCTGCTGTAGCTATTATTGGTGCTCATTTAGTGGGGGTTGATTGGCTAGGCGTTGATACGGGAAGTTTCTGGTCAATTATGCAATCTCAGGTGTCGTTTGAAAAAGACATACTAAACGGTTTAATTAAAAGTATCGTATTTGCGATTGTTGTTACCTGGATTGCGCTTTACAAAGGGTATGACTGTGTTCCCACATCAGAGGGGATCAGCAAGGCAACAACAGAGACAGTGGTGCACTCATCACTAGCGGTATTAGGTTTTGACTTTATTTTGACAGCGGTGATGTTTACCAGCTAATAGGGTATTAAATAATGAATTCACGGAAATTAGAAATTTTAGTTGGTTTTTTTGTAGCATTGGGCATTTTAGCATTTTCAATGTTGGCGCTCAAAGTGGCTAATTCGGGTATTAGCGGCTCAGGTGAAACCTACACACTGAACGCCAAGTTTGAAAATATAGGATCATTAAAAACACGTGCACCCATTAAGGTGGGCGGCGTTGTTATTGGTCGTGTAGAGTCAATTTATGTGCATCCTCAAGAGTTTTTACCAGTAGTAAATATGAGCATTGATGCGCAGTATTTGTGTCGTTTTTCAGACACTAGTTCCATCTCTATCTTAACCTCGGGTATTTTAGGTGAACAATATTTAGGGATTAACCCCGTTATCGCATCAGATTCAGCTAAACAGCGATGCTTGGGCGAAGATGTAGCGAACAGCGAACAAGATCAAGCCATTGACGATTTATTTGGTGTTCAAAGTAAAGCACTAGCTAACGGCGATTCTATTACAGATACCAAGTCAGCATTGGTACTAGAAGAATTAATAGGCCAGTTTTTATTCAACCAAGGTAGTGAGTAATTATTATGTTGAAAACATTTTTAGCAAGTATCGCATTAGTAACTGTCACGCTAGTACAAAGTGTACATGCCGGTGAGGTGAAATTGGCTGATCCTAATAAAATGGTACGTCAGGTTGCTGATAATACCTTTGAACGTATTACTAAAGACCAGCCGTTAATAACCGCTAATAAAGAGCATTTACGGGTCATCGTTGAAGAAGAACTGATGCCTTACATTGACTACAAATATGCTGCACTGAGAGTGTTAGGTAGCGAAGTATCTAAGGTACGCGCCATTACCGACAAAGCAGAAAAAGCAAAAGCAATTGAAGATATTCAGCGTTTTATTGGCGCGTTTAGAGAGTACCTTGTTGCCACTTATGCTGGCGTTTTTACCCAGTATACTAATCAACAAGTTGAATTTGCTGCCGAGCAGCCCTTTAAAGGCAAAGATGTGGTGGTGATAAAAACCAAAATTGTAGAAGCCGGTAAGCCTGATATTAAAATTGATTTTAAAGTACGTGAAGATAGAAGTGGCGAATGGCGCGCTTACGATATGATTGCTGAAGGCATTAGCTTACTTGATGCAAAACAAAGTGAGTTTCAGGGCATTTTACGCCAACAAGGTATTGACCACGTTAGCGACCTGTTAGAGCAAAAAAGTAAGTTACCGGTTCAGTTTAGAGGCAGTGACACAAATGACTAAATTGGCAATCAGCCAAGTCGATGAACAGCATCTACGAGTCAGTGGTGAATTGACTCATAATTCAATTGGCAATGAACGGCTTCTGAATACCAAGCGACAAACTGAGCATAAAACCCTTTATTTTGACCTAAGTGAGGTGACAAGGGTTGACACAGCCGGCTTAGCTTGGTTAATTCACTCTTTTACAGAATTTAAGCAGCAAGGCATTCGCCTTGAATTGCAAAACCCACCTGAACAACTGCAAAACCTTATGCAGTTAGGCCAGGTTACAACCCTATTTGAGTGAGAGTTATGGAAACGAGTCAAGTCGAAACATTATTACGCGACGAACTTCAGTTAGCTGAAGTACATGTAAAAGCCAATGGCAGTCATTATGAAGTAATCGCTGTCGGTGAATGCTTTGACGGATTAAGTCGTGTTAAAAAGCAACAGCTAGTATATGGGCCATTAATGAACACTATTTCAGACGGTACCATTCATGCTGTTTCTATCCGCGCTTTTACTCCGACAGAGTGGAAACGTGAGCAAAAATTTATTTTACCGCAATAAATAAGGCCCCTTAAATGGATCAATTTGTAATTCAAGGTGGCACTTCACTGGCTGGTGAAGTAACTATTTCTGGCGCTAAAAACGCAGCTCTTCCGATTCTATTTGCAGCTTTATTAGCTGATGGTAAAAGTACTTTTACTAACGTACCACATCTTCGCGATATCATCACGACCGAAGCCTTACTGAAAACGTTAGGCGCTGATGTTCAGTGGCAGGGCGATTCACTCATTATTGATGGTGCAACGGTAAATAGCACGTTAGCGCCTTATGACCTAGTAAAGCAAATGCGTGCGTCAGTGCTTGCACTTGGCCCTTTAGTCGCTCGATTTGGTGAGGCACAAGTATCCTTACCTGGTGGCTGTGCTATTGGTGCGCGCCCGGTTGATATTCATATTCAAGGCTTAGAGCGTATGGGCGCTCAAATAACCGTTGAAAACGGTTATATTAATGCCAAAGTAGATGGTCGCTTAAAAGGCGCTGAAGTTTTCATGGAAATGATCAGCGTAGGTGCTACTGAAAACTTACTGATGGCGGCAACGCTCGCCGAGGGTAAAACAGTACTGGAAAATGCTGCCCGCGAGCCAGAAATTATCGATTTAGCCAATTGCTTAATTGCTATGGGGGCTAAAATCAGTGGTGCGGGCTCAAGCCGTATTGAGATTGAAGGGGTTGAGCGTTTATCAGGTTGTGAACACCGCATATTACCGGATCGTATTGAAACAGGTACTTTTTTAGTGGCTGCAGCGATGGCTGGCGGAGAAGTACTATGTAAAATGACCGACTTTCACTCACTTGAGCCTGTAATAGAAAAACTACGTGCAACCAATGCGTTATTAGAAGTGCACGATGACAGTATTTATCTAGACATGCGAGGCCGAGAGCTTAAAGCGGTGAATATTAAAACTATGCCTCATCCTGGTTTTCCAACCGATATGCAAGCGCAGTTTACCGCATTAAATGTGGTGGCTAATGGTAGTGCGACTATTACCGAAACTATTTTTGAAAATCGTTTTATGCATGTGCCTGAGCTACAACGTATGGGCGCTAATATTCGCTTAGAAGGCAATACGGCCTTTTGTGGTGAAACAAAAAGCTTATCGGGTGCGCAAGTAATGGCAACTGACCTTCGTGCATCAGCGAGTCTTATTCTAACGGGGATTGTGGCTCAAGGCGAAACGGTTGTTGATCGTATTTATCATGTAGATAGAGGCTATCAGCGTATTGAAGATAAGCTTAGTGCGCTAGGTGCTAACATCAAACGCAAAAGCAATTAGTTATACTAATACGTAACCTGAACTCTGGATAATAAATCTATCTCAAGCAGCTATTTTCAGCGCTAACTGCGTTGAATTTACTTGCAATAGGCTAGCTATTGACGCGTAATTTCGCCTTGTTTTCACTGGAAATCTCTGGCTAGAGAAAAATAAACATAAATATCATTTTGATTCAATACGTTAGTAAATCTTTTAACCAGAGTTCAGGTGACATAAAAACGCGATGATATGTCGCGTTTTTTTATGTCTAATGCCAAAGTATAAATAAGCGCTTTATAGCTTGGTTTCAAGCTCTGCTACTTTCACCATTATTTTTTGTATTTCACCGTTACGGTAAAGCTCAAATTCAATTTCTTTCCCCGGTTCGGTACTGCCTATTTTTTTCAATACATTTTGTGGATTAGCCACTGAAAGCCCTGCAATTTTAATCACAATATCTTGCTCTTCTATACCCGCCTGCCATGCAGGACCTAAAGGGTCTAGGTTGGTAATACGCATGCCTGCAACAGGCGTTAAGCTATCATTGACCTCTTTGCCTGTACTGTCTACAGCTGTGCCTTCAAAGCCCAAATAGCCGCGTACAACACGACCATGGCGTATAAGCTTACCCATTACCTCTTTTGCCAAGGTGTAAGGCACCGCAAAAAAGATCCCTTGTATATTTAAGTTTTCACGGGTTTTAAACTGGGCAGAGGTGATCCCTACTAAATCGCCATTAGAATTTACCAGTGCACCACCAGAGTTACCTACGTTAATAGCAGCGTCCATTTGCAGTAAGTTATTGTAAGGACTGTCGGTAATTTTTTGTTTACCGGTGGCGCTAATGATCCCCTGAGTAATGGTTTGCCCTAAGTTAAGTGGATTTCCGATGGCTAACACCAAATCGCCTACACTCGAACTGTAGTTATCATTAACAGGGATAACTGGCAGGTGATTGGCATTTATTTTTAATAATGCTAAGTCGGTAATAGTATCAAATCCAATGAGTTGCACATCAAAAAAACGTCTGCCGTCAGTAAGAATAACCAGTATTTGATCGGCATTATTGATCACATGGTAATTAGTCAAAATATAACCGTCAGGTGACATGATCACCCCAGAGCCAAGCTCTTGCACCGTATTTTGGCGTTTATAGCGTGGCTCTTTAGAAATGCTTTCTGAAAAAATGGTGACAACCGATGGCGCTGCGCGCTTAACTGCATCAGAAAAGCTCAAATGACTTGCAGTCATTGCACTAGGTAGCGGCACATTAGGTAGCAATGCAGTGCGCATGTTAGGGCTAAAAAAAACCACTAAAAAAGCAATGCCTAAACCGGCAAATAGAGGAGGAAGTACAAATTTTAGAAGTTTTAGCACGGTATTCTTATTGTTAGTGAGCAATCCCTTTATGATGGCACAAAAAAAATAACAGCGGCAAGTGCCGCTGTTACTTTTATTGTATTATTACTGAATTAATACAAAAATAGACTCACGTCCGCGTTTCACACCTAACACAATATTACCTTGAATATCTTCGATAATTTTGTTCATGTCGCGAATGCTTTCTACTCGTTGACGGTTTACTTGCACAATAACATCGCCTTCTTCAAGGCCTACTCGTGCTGATGGCGAACGAGGGTCGACAGAGGTCACCTCAATCCCTTTCATTTTGTTCTTCTTCACGTTTTCCAGTGTTGCACCTTGGAATGCTGGGTGTAACTCTTCGCCCGCAGCGGTAATGCCTGATGCACCATCTAGGGTTACTTCCACATTTTTAACTTTACCGTCACGGTAAATCCCCAATTGTACTTCGCGGCCTTCACCTAAGGTGGCAATTTTACTGCGTAGTTCATGGAAGCCACTAATTTCGCTACCATTAATACTAATAATCACATCGCCTGCCTTAATACCGGCTTTGCTGGCTGCGGTGTCATCCATTACCTGCATAACATAAGCACCCTGTTTAACATCAAGCTGCTGTGCTTTAGCAAGACCTGCATCAAGAGGACGGCCTGAAATACCTAACGAACCACGGCGTACTTCACCATGCTCTACAATTTGATCAACTAGGTTTTTCATCATATTTGACGGAATAGCAAAGCCAATCCCCACATTTCCGCCTGATGCACCTAAAATAGCGGTATTAATACCAATCAGCTCACCGTTTAAATTAACTAAAGCCCCACCTGAGTTACCTTGGTTTATCGCGGCATCGGTTTGAATGAAATCTTCGTAACCCTCAATATTTAAGCCACTGCGGCCTAATGCGCTAACAATACCAGAGGTAACCGTGTGGCTTAAACCAAAAGGGTTACCAATTGCGACGGCAAAATCACCGACACGTAAGTCATCTGAGTTAGCTAGCTTTACTGCGGTTAATTCATCTGCGTCTATTTGTAGTAACGCAATATCAGACTCTTTATCGCTACCAATTTTTGTTGCTTCATATTCGCGGCCATCCTCAAGAGTGACCACCATTTTTTCAGCGTCTTGCACGACATGATTGTTAGTAACCACATAACCTTTGTCAGCATCAATAATAACTCCAGAGCCTAAACCACTAAACTGGCGCTTTTGGCTACGTGGCTGCGGGTTGCCAAAAAAGAAATCGAGTGGGTCACCGCGTCGGCGAACCTCTTTAGAGCCTGAAACCTGAATACTCACTACACCTGGGGTAATTTGCTCAAGCATAGGGGCAAGTGTTGGTAATTGTTGACCATTAACGGCAACCGGCAACTTAGCAAACGAGGCGGTTGGACTTAGTAATAAGCTAGTAGATAAAATAGCAGCACTGATAAGTGATAATTTCATTTTCATAGTCAGGGTTTACTCCACTTAAAAAGCAAAAGGCTGCAATAAGCAGCCTCAAAAAAGTATCAAAGCTGTATACCTAGCTCACACATGGTTAGGTATATTACTTAAAGACTATGGGGTCAAAAAAAAGTTCATCAAGATGCTTTAGAAGTATTCATATCACCTGCAAATAAACCTGACTTACCCGACACATAATCCGCTGGTTGGGCATCGGCGTTTGAGCGGTCAGAACTACGTTCTTTTAATGACGCTTGTAACTGTTCTGTGGTTTCTTTTGAGAAAAACGGTTCAGCAGGGGCTTTATTTCTGTCCTCAAGTAACAGTTGATTAGTTTCTTCAACATGACTTAATAACTGGTCGTAGTTTTCTTTCATTTTGTTTACTAACTTACCAGTGTTCGCTAAATGGTCGGCAACATCTTGACGATACTGCTCAAGCGAATGCTTAGCTTGCTCTACTTGTTGCTCTAACTCATCTTGTTTAAATTGTTTTTTAGTGACAAAGGCACCAACGAAAAATGCAGCAATAGCAACCACTATCACTATACCTACCCATGTAAATGTACCCATAAATTCACCTCTATGCGAAAATAACTAAAAAAATTTAGTTCAATAATAATTCATACTAAGTCTAATATACCCTGAGTATTGATGCGTGTTAATATGCTTTACAAATTAAACTGTGTTTTAACTGTAAATAGATATGACTCCTTGGCAAACATACCAGCAAGACCTTCAACGCGATGACTTTGTACATGACGCAGCACAAGAAAATGCAGTTCGTCATTTACAGCGCTTATACGACGATTTAACACAAGCAAAACCACAATCTAAAGGTTTTTTTGCAAAGCTTTTTAATAAAGCAGAGCCAGCTCCTATTAAAGGTTTATACTTTTGGGGTGGCGTAGGCCGTGGTAAAACTTACCTTGTTGATACTTTTTACGAAGCGTTACCGGGTGATAGAAAAATGCGGGTGCATTTTCACCGTTTTATGCACCGAGTACACGATGAACTTAAAAAGTTAAATAACACTGCCAACCCTTTAGAAACAGTTGCCGATATTTTCAAAGCAGAAACAGACATAATTTGCTTTGATGAATTTTTTGTTCAAGACATTACCGATGCCATGTTGCTCGGTGGTTTAATGGAAGCGCTATTTGCTCGCGGTATTGTGTTAGTTGCAACCTCTAATATTGTACCTGATGATTTATATCGCAATGGCTTACAGCGAGCCCGTTTTTTACCGGCTATTGCCTTAGTGAATAAGCATACTGAAATAGTTAATGTAGATTCAGGCGTTGATTACCGATTACGTACACTGGAACAAGCAGAAATTTTTCACAGCCCGCTTGATGAACAAGCCGATAAAAACCTATTCGAATATTTTGACAAGCTCTCGCCAGAAGTCGGTAAACTAGATACCCCAATTGAAATAGAAGGGCGGATGATCAAAACCCGCAAGGTGTCTGACTGCATCGTTATGTTTGAATTTAGCGAACTGTGTGAAACTGCCCGTAGCCAAGTGGATTACATGGAAATAAGCCGATTATATAACACGGTGATTTTATCTAATGTAAAACAGTTAGGGCAAAATAATGATGACGCAGCAAGGCGCTTTATTGCGTTGGTAGATGAATTTTATGAGCGTAATGTAACGTTAATTATCTCTGCAGAAAAACCCATTACCGAGCTCTATACACAAGGCAATTTAAACTTTGAATTTAAACGCTGTATTAGTCGCCTGCAAGAAATGCAATCGTTAGAGTATTTAGCCCGAGAGCATTTAGCTTAAAGTACGAAGGTTAGCGGGCGACGGGCTACGAGTCGAGATTTCGTAGCAGCGAGTTTATCTCGCGTAAATTTGGTCATTTCTCGAAACTCGAACCCAGAGGCTTTATCCTGCACAAGATTTTCTTCTCTGTGTAGCGTGCAGCGCCTCGGTGCACTCTGTGGTGCAAAAAATTAAAACATCATTTACCACAGAGGTCACAGAGTCCACAGAGGAAGAGATCAAAGGCAAAGGTTTTAGGCAGAGATTAAGCCAAGCACAGTGTTTGGCTTAAACGGCGGGGCTTTACGCCGGGCATATGTAGCAGCGGATTTATTCCGCGTCTTTTTTAAAGGTCGAAGCGAAAGGTAAAGATCGACGGGCAACGGGTCTCGAGCAAAACACCTAACTTGAAAAACTCCGCCACAGAGTCCACAGAGGCCACAGCTAACTTGAAAAACTCCGACAGAGTCCACAGAGGAAGAGATCAAAGGCAAAGGTTTTAGGCAGAGATTAAGCCAAGCACAGTGTTTGGCTTAAAAGGCGGGGCTTTATGCCGCACACATGTAGCAGCGGATTTATTCCGCGTCTTTTTTAAAGGTCAAAGCGAAAGATAAAGAGCGACGGGCAACAGGTCTCGAGCAAAACACCTAACTTCTAAATAAAAAAACCTTGCGATGTTAACCACAAGGTTTTTTTATTTTTCGAACCTCGAACCTCGAACCTCGAACCTCGAACCTCGAACCTCGAACCTCGAACCTCGAGCTTATCTCATAGTAACAAACTCTTCCGACCCCGTTGGGTGTAGTGCAACCACGGCATCAAAATCAGCTTTAGTGGCGCCCATTTTCATAGCGACTGCAAAACCCTGAATCATTTCATCAACGGTAAAACCAATACCGTGTAAGCCCACAACTTTTTCATCATCGCCTGCACACACTAACATCATATTACAGGCTTGGCGGTGCTGAGTAACGGCGGTGTACATAGCCGCAAAGCTTGATTTATATACTTTTACATTTTCGCCGCCGTACTGAGAAATCGCTTCTTGCTCAGTTAGACCAATGGTGCCGATAGGTGGGTGGCTAAATACTACGGTTGGTACTAGGCTGTAATCCATTTTTAAATCGTTCGGCAATTCTTTATTAAATAAACGCTCCGATAGAGTACGACCCGCTTTAACAGCAACCGGTGTAAGCTCAATACCATTTTCGATAATATCACCCACAGCGTATACATTTTCAGCTGTGGTGTTTTGGTATTCATCTACTTTTACATAACCGCTTTCGTTTACTTCTACGCCTGCTGCAGCAAGGTTAATTTTATCGGTTGTTGGCGTGCGGCCTATAGCCCAAATAACTTGATCAACATTTTCGCTGTAACCATTCTCAAAATGAATCGTTAAGCTGCCATCAGCCTCTTTTACCACTTCTTTTGGTGAACACTCAGTGTGCAGTGTTGGGCCTTCTTTTGCCATAATATCAACCAGTGTGTCGATAATGTATGGGTCAAAGGTACGCAGTGGCTTGCTCTTACGAACAAATAAGTGAGTTTGTGTACCTAAGCTGTGCAGTACACCGGCAATTTCTACGGCAATATAACCGGCACCAACAACAGCAACACGTTTAGGTTGTTCGTTCAGCTCAAAAAAGCCGTTTGAATCAATACCGTGTTCAGCACCTGGAATGTTAGGAATAGTAGGGCGTCCGCCTACGGCAACTAAAATGTGATCAGCAGTGTAATGCTCACCATTTACTTCAACGGTTTTACTATCCACAAATTTTGCAAAGCCTTTGATCACAGTTACGCCATTTTTAGCTAAACCATTATCATAGCCTTTGTGAATGCGGCCAATATAGGCTTCACGGCTCTCTACTAACTTTGACCAGTCAAAGCCTTTAACTTCAACATCAAAACCGTAATCAGGAGCATAAAGATTAATTGCTTCAGCAACTTGAGCACCATGCCACATTACTTTTTTAGGAACACACCCTACGTTTACACAGGTGCCACCCATGTGTTTAGCTTCAATTAATGCTACTTTTGCGCCACGCATTGCTGCACGGTTAGCTGATGCAATACCACCACTACCGCCACCAATTGCAATGTAATCAAAATGCTGAGCCATGTTTAATCCTCTAAATGTGTTTAACAATGTTTTACCGATAATATCATATGCGATGAACAAGTCACTTGTTCGGGGCTGCTAAAATCTATCAAACATCCTTTATCAAACGAAAGATATGCTATTTCAGATCAAGCGGCTAGGTGAACATTTACAGATACACACTCGTTAATTAGTAAAGCAGGTTTGCCCTTGTATTTACGTATTTTGCCCCAACTTCATTTTTATATTTGCATAAACTGAGAATGACTATGAGCAATGCACAAACAAATCCCCTTATTGGGCTTGAAGGACTTCCTCCTTTTTCAAAAATAAAGCCTGAACATGTAGTACCGGCATTAAAAAAAGGTATTGAGCACTGTCGCAGTGAGATTGAAAGCGTACTAGCAAAGCAATCTTTCACCTGGAATGATTTAGTACTACCGCTTGAAGAAGCCGACGATAAACTATCGCGATTATTTTCACCGGTATCACATTTAAATTCAGTAATGAACAACGATGAACTGCGCGAAGCTTACGAGCAATGTTTGCCGCTTATTTCTGAATATTCTACTTTTGTTGGCCAACACCAAGGTTTATATGAGGCTTACAGCGCGCTTTATAACAGTGATGAATTTAAAACACTCACTACCGCCCAGCAAAAAACCATTACCAACGCATTGCGCGACTTTAAGCTTTCAGGCATTGCATTAAATCCTGAGCAGCAAAAACGCTACGGTGAAATTAGTGCGCGTTTATCAGAGCTTGCTTCAAAATTTGGTAATAATGTGATGGATGCCACGCTTGCATGGCATAAGCATATTACCGATGAAAGCCAACTAGCGGGTTTACCAGAATCAGCACTGGCATTAGCGGCCGATACGGCAAAAAGTAAAGAATTAGAAGGCTGGGTATTCACTCTCGATTTCCCTTCTTACTTACCTATAATGACTTACGCAGACGACCGTGAACTTCGCAAAGAAACATACACCGCGTTTTCTACTCGTGCATCCGATCAAGGGCCAAATGCGGGTGAGTTCGATAACTCAGCGATAATGAGTGAAGAACTGGCACTGCGTCATGAGTTAGCACAATTACTAGGCTTTAATAATTACGCCGAAAAATCGTTAGCTACAAAAATGGCAGAATCACCTGCGCAGGTATTTTCATTTTTAGAAGATTTAGCCGCTAAATCTAAGCCACAAGCAGAGCAAGAGCTTAAAGAGTTGCAACAATATGCAGAGCAACAGCACGGTATTAGTGAGCTACAGGCGTGGGATTTTGGTTATTACAGTGAAAAACTAAAGCAAGAAAAGTACGCGATTTCAGATGAAGTTCTTCGCCCATACTTCCCAGCAAATAAAGTACTAAGTGGCTTATTTGAAACGGTTAATCGCCTATTTGGTATTACTGTAAATGAAGTTGCTGATTTTGATAGCTACCATAAAGATGTACGTTTTTTTGAAATTTACGATAGCAATAACACTTTACGTGGTCGTTTTTATTTAGATTTATATGCGCGCGATCACAAGCGTGGTGGTGCGTGGATGGATGACTGTATGGGTCGTAAAGTGCGCGCTAATGGTGAACTTCAAACACCAGTTGCTTACTTGGTGTGTAATTTTAATAAAGCGATTGGCGATAAGCCTGCTTTGTTTACCCATAATGAAGTAACCACACTGTTTCATGAGTTTGGTCACGGCATTCATCATATGCTTACCCAAGTGGATGCAGCCCCCGTTGCCGGTATTAATGGTGTAGCATGGGATGCCGTTGAATTGCCAAGTCAGTTTTTAGAAAACTGGTGTTACGAAGAAGAAGCGCTTAGCTTTATCTCAGGTCACTTCGAAACCGGTGAGCCACTACCAAAAGAGTTGCTTGATAAACTACTTGCGGCTAAAAATTATAACTCAGGTATGCAAATGTTAAGACAACTTGAGTTCTCGTTATTTGATTTTAAAATCCACCACGATTACGTGGCAGACAAACCATGTAACATTCAAGCTGTGCTTGATGATGTACGCAGTCGTACCTCAGTCATTAAGCCGCCAGCGTTTAATCGTTTTCAGCATGGCTTTAGTCATATTTTTGCGGGCGGTTATAGTGCAGGTTATTACTCGTACAAATGGGCTGAAGTACTTTCGGCAGACGCCTATTCTAAATTTGAAGAAGAGGGGATTTTTAATCCACAAACAGGCCAAGCGTTTATGCAGCACATTCTTGAAAAAGGCGGCAGTGAAGAGCCAATGGCACTGTTTAAAAACTTCCGTGGTCGTGAGCCAAGTGTAGACGCACTACTACGCCACAGTGGCATTGCCGCTTAGGGTCTGTTGACCTTTGCGGATTAAAATATAATTACAAAAGCGCCCCAGTGGCGCTTTTTTATCGAAATTTTCCGGTAATGTTTTTATCATCTAAAGTGGGGCAGGCTGAACGTATTAAAGGGTTTAGTGTTGGCGGGGCTGACTACATTTACAACTAAGTAAACAACAAGCGAAGCCAGAATCTGAGAGTGAAAATAACGATATTGAGTTGTTTTAAACTATACACCTTGCGAACTTCGTATATTGCTGCTGTTTGGGTATAATAGCGGTGAAATTTATCATCGGAGTGTGAAGTGGTTATACAGTGTGCGTTTAAAGAGTGTCGGCCATATTTGAATGAGTTAGAAACACGCTTTGGGCTTGCTCAATGGGCGGAGCAAAGCAGTGGCTTTAGTTTGCATTACGATGATAAAGGGCTAAGCCTATATAAAACTGATGAGCCTAAACTAGGTGCAATTAACGTAGACTTTGTAACTGGTGCCGTTGCACATAGGCGTAAATTTGGTGGTGGGAAAGGGCAATCAATTGCTAAAGCCGTTGGTCTTAATAAGGGCGCAACGCCAGTGGTACTCGATGCAACCGCAGGGCTTGGACGTGATGGTTTTGTTTTAGCCTCGCTAGGCTGTAAAGTGATTTTGCATGAGCGCCACCCCGTGGTTGCCGCGCTGTTATATGACGGTTTACAACGTGCTTATAACGATAGTGAAATTGGCCAATGGATGCAGCAAAATATGAGCTTAATATTTGGCTCAAGCCATACCTTACTTGCTCAATGTAACAGCGTGCCCGATGTCGTGTATTTAGATCCTATGTTTCCGCACCGTGAAAAATCAGCGTTGGTTAAAAAAGAAATGCGGGTATTCCAAGAGTTAGTGGGTGGCGATACCGACGCCGATGATTTACTCGAGTTTGCCTACCCTCTTGCCAGTAAACGTGTGGTGGTTAAACGCCCCGATTACGCACCATTTTTAAATGATAAAACCCCAAGCATGCAAATCAAAACGAAAAAGAACCGCTTTGATGTATATGTAAAAGCCGCGATGGTTTAGATTAAAGGTTAAAGGTTAAAGGTTAAAGGTTAAAGGTTAAAGGTTAAAGGTTGTCGCTGCAACCATAGTTTGACATAATACAACCATACTGTGACATAATTAAACCATACATTGACATAAAAACTCCTTTAAAAGATGGAGCTAAAAAAATAACTGCCTTATAATCAATTGTTTAAATTTTTATTAAACCATAGTGTGACATAATCTTTTTTTGTTTGTATAGTATGTATACAATACAAACAAAAACAGCTATTTCAGCCATGTATATACGCAATTTAAGAAAGCCTTCTCCTAATAAAAATGTATACAAATTTGCGAGCACTAAAGTTAGTAGTGTAATTATGTGTGAGAGCTCATTAGAGTTTGATGCATGTTTTCATCATGAATATAACGACTCTATAGAGAGTTTTGGGAGTCAGCCTGAAGGCTTTAAATATGAGTTTAATGGTAAGTTGTTGCCCTATACCCCTGATTCACTGATCTTATATAAAAATGGTGTTGAGGAATATCACGAATATAAGCCATATAGCAAAATTTCATCTCCTTTATTTAGGGAGCAATTTATAGCCAAAAGAGCCGCATCATTAGAGTTAGGTAGACAGCTAATTTTAGTTACCGATCGTCAAATACGTGTAAACCCCATTTTAAATAATTTAAAGTTACTACATCGTTATTCGGGGGTTTATGGTATTAATGATATTCAACAAAAGTTACTTAAATCCATCCAGCAATCAGGAGCGGTGAAGCTTAATGATATTAGACATCAGTTTAACTTACCGGTTGGTGAAGCTCGCTCATTCTTATACGCATTAATTCATAAAGGGTTTGTAAAAGCAGACCTGGAATGTGAGAGCTTGAGTGACAACCCATTGTTATGGGCGATTTGTAATGGCTGATTTTAATGATGAGTTTGATGAGCTTAATGTTCCGGTTAAACCAGAAATACCTATTCAATATGTAAAGTTAGAAGATGCTGAGTTAATTGAAAGAGACTTAGGTGCCTTTGCTGATTTTTTAAAAGAAAAAGCTTTAGATAAATATAAACTTCTTAGTATTATTGAAAAGGAAATTCTAGGTGGTTGGACGCAAAAAAACCTAGATCCTATTCTTGATAAACTATTTGCCGAAAGTGAGTTAAATCGACCTAATTGGCGCACAGTGGCTCGGTGGCGTAAAAGATATGTTGATAGTAATAGCGAGCTAACTTCACTTGTTCCTGCACGACATAAAATGGGAAACAGGTTGAAGCGCATTCAAGGCGATGAAATTTTTTTTGATAAAGCGGTAGAGCGTTTTTTAGATGCTAAAAGGCCTACAATAGCAACCGCTTACCGATATTACAAAGATCTTATTATTATTGAAAATGAAAATATTGTTGACGGTAAAATACCTATACTATCCTACACATCGTTTAATAATAGAATAAAAAAACTACCACCATACGATGTAGCAGTTGCTCGGCATGGCAAATTTAAAGCAGAAGAATTGTATGGTGCTTGTGCGGCACATATTCTGCCAACTAGAATATTAGAGCGTGTTGAGATAGATCATACGCCACTTGATATAATTTTACTTGATGATGAATTAGGTATTCCTATTGGAAGACCTAATTTAACGGCACTTATTGATGTATTTAGCGGTTGTTTATTAGGGTTTCATTTGAGTTATAACGCACCTTCTTATGTATCTGCAGCTAAAGCTATTTCTCACGCAGTAAAACCAAAATTACTAAGCTCTCTTAATATCACGCTTCAAAATGATTGGCCATGTTATGGAAAAATTGAAAACTTAGTTGTAGATAATGGTGCTGAATTTTGGTCTGATGCTTTAGAGCACGCATGTAAAGAAACGGGGATCAACACTCAGTATAATAAAGTAGGTAAACCACAGCATAAACCAACGATTGAGCGTTTTTTTGGATTAGTTAATCAGTACTTTTTAGATGAATTTCCAGGCAAGACTTTTTCGAATATATTAGCTAAAGAGAAGTATGACCCTAAAAAAAATGCTGTGATACGTTTTTCAACGTTTGTAAAAGAGTTTCATAGATGGGTTGTTGATGTATACCATCAAGACAGTGATTCAAGAAAAACCCGTATTCCAATACAACAATGGAAAAAAGGGTTTGATGCTTTCCCTCCGCTTGAGATGGGTGACGGAGAAGGTAAACTATTTTCTATATTATTAAATGTAGTTAAAAGGCCTACATTGAGTCGTAATGGTATTAAATTTGAAAATTTGATGTATGACTCAACAGCCTTAAGTGATTACCGTAAACAGTACCTGCAGACAAAAAAAAATAGCAAAAAAATTATAAAAATAGATCCAGACGACCTGTCAAAAATTTATGTCTACTTAGAGGAGTTGTCGATATATCTCGAAGTACCGTGCACAGATACTACTGGTTACACAAAGAACTTAAGTCTTTTTGAACATAAAAAAATCAGTAAAATCAGAAGGCAAATGATAGATGAGTCTAAAGATGAATTAGCTCTAGCAAAAGCTAGGATGGCAAGACACGAAAGTATAAAAAAAGAACAAGAATTGTTTCTTACTAACAAAAGTAAAGCCAAAATATCTTCCGTAAAAAAACAAGCTCAGCTAGCTGGAATAAGCAACACAGGGCCAGGAACTATACTAGTTAAACAAGATTCCTCATCAATACCTAATAGCAACGACACAAATAATATGTTCGACGATTGGGATGATGATTTAGAGGCATTTGAATGAATGCCTTAACAGAAATACAGATAGAACAGTCGCACAACTTTAGCAATTGCATTGTTATGCACACGCAAATTAAAACAATTTTTAATGACTTTGATGAGCTGAGATTAAACCGTAAATTCCAAACAGACCAACAGTGTATGCTATTAATTGGTGATACAGGAGTTGGAAAAAACCATACCATTAATCACTACAAAAAAAGAGTTCTAGCTACACAAACTTATAGTCGGAACACTATGCCAGTGCTAATAAGTCGTATATTTAGGGGGAAAGGCTTAGATGCAACTTTAATCCAAATGCTGGCAGATCTGGAGCTATTTGGAAGTAGCCAAATTAAAAAGCGAGGCTACAAAACAGACCTAACTAAAAAGCTTGTAGAAAGCTTAATTAAAGCTCAAGTTGAGTTACTCATCATTAATGAGTTTCAGGAGTTAATAGCGTTTAAAAGCATACAAGAGCGGCAACAAATTGCGAATGCATTAAAGTTTGTTAGTGAAGAAGCCAAAGTGCCAATAGTACTGGTTGGTATGCCTTGGGCTGCAAAAATAGCTGAAGAACCACAATGGGCTTCTCGCTTAGTTAGAAAAAGAAAACTTGAATACTTTAGCCTAAAAAATGACAGCAAGTACTTTCGCCAATATTTGATGGGGTTAGCTAAGAAAATGCCATTTGATACGCCTCCCAAGCTTGAAAATAGGCATACCACAATGGCGTTATTTGCTGCATGTCGAGGGCAGAATAGAGCTCTCAAATACCTACTATCAGAAGCTTTAAAATTAGCATTGAGTTGTAACGAGTATCTTGAAAATAAACATTTTATAACTGCTTATGAAAAGTTTGATTTTTTTAATGACAAAGAGCCATTGGAGTTAAAAAACCCTTTTGAACAAGATGCTAAAGATATTGTTATTTATGAGGTGATTAAAAGCTCATCCTATAACCCAAATGCATTAGATCCTGAAGATATGCTAATAGGTCCTGAATTCGCAATAGTAAAGTAAGCTGCACGAGCTTAGGCTCAATTAGGAGTATTAAAGTGTAGATTCAAACGGTAAGTCATCAGATTAGCTTCGTGTGATTAAAACAAGCCTGACAGTCGCATATGTGTCTTGAGAGGTTATTCAAGCGTAACTTGTTTATGCCCCATTGCGAGTTAACGACAAAGCTCTATGGGAGGCTTTGAGTGAAGCTGACGTTCATCCTTATTTATATTTCCATAATCCTTAAATTTCTTCCACAGCCAGGAAAACGAGCCAATAGGTCATGTTCGTCGTGACCACATTTAGAGCAATATGCTGGTAATTACTTCCTAACTTTGCTATCAATAGCCATAGGACAAACGAGACAGATTACGGTAGAAAAACTACCTAATCGCTCGATATTAAATTGTTATGCATAAGGAGAAACAATGAGCCTTGGAATCATGGAACAGCTCACTCATAGTACCGTGAGAATAGAAACCACCCTTCACGATGGAGGGATTTCGACAGGTACAGGTTTCTATATGAATTTTCTACAAAAAGAAGACTCAACTGTTCCTGTGATCGTAACGAATAAGCACGTAGTCGCTAGCGCAAATACTGGTAGGTTTCATGTAACCCTAGCAACCAAAGATGGCTTGCCCGATACAGGAAAACATCAGCAATTCCAGTTTTCCAACTTTGAAAACCAATGCATCAAGCACCCAGATCCCAATGTCGACCTTGCCGCCTTTCCTATAGGGCCATTGCTGAATCAGGTACAACAGCAAGGCGGTAAGCTCTTTTACATGCCCTTGCAAACTGACCTTATCCCAAAAGAAGAAGAACGAGAAACTTATTCGTCAATGGAAGATATTGTCATGATCGGATACCCCAATGGTATCTGGGATGCAAAAAATAACCTCCCCGTAATACGAAAAGGCATCACGGCAACACACGCAAATGTACCATGGAATGGTAAGGCAGAATTTCTAACAGATATAGCAAGCTTCCCCGGCTCAAGTGGTTCACCAGTTTTCTTAGCTAATATTGGTGGATACATGGACAACAAAGGCAATACATACATGGGGAGTCATCGAATTCGCCTTTTAGGAGTTCACTACGCTGGCGCCATGCACACGGCATCAGGAGAAATTAAGATCGTCACTGCCCCTACTTCCAATGTGCCGGTGCCAATCACTCAGATACCAAATAACATAGGCGTTGCAATTAATTCAAAGGAAGTCTTGGGTCTAGAGAAAGAAGTTGAGCGAATAATTGGAGCAAATGCATAACAAGGCCAGTCACGGCGACGGCTACTACATTGCGGCTTCGCCTCCATTACGTAGCCGCGCATGCTGGCTGGCGTTATACACTCGGGGGTTAGATGGAACTTAATCAGGTTACTTTGCCGGTAAAAGATATGGATAAAGCTGTTCAGTTTTATCTCAATCTTGGCTTTACTCAAATAGTAGACACGCCACATTATGCGCGGTTTTCATGTCCAGATGGTGATTCGACGTTTTCTTTGTCTTTAGAAAGCGACAATTTCGAAAACCATTCTGTAATTTACTTTGAGCATGAAAATCTTGATGAACTTTGTCAAACTCTCATTGATAAAGGCATTAGCTTTGAGCAACCCCAACAGAACAAAGGTACTTGTGGAAAGAGGCTATTCTTCACGACCCGTCGGGTAATAAAATTAAACTTTATTGGGCTGGCGAGAATCGTTTAAATCCGCCATGGAAAGTAGAAAAGCGTGTATAACAAACAAATATTATTGCCAGCAAAAATCGCTGGCTGCGACGTCAACCCGCTGCGCGGCTTTCCGCGCTAAATTTGGGCGTTAGCACTGTCCACTTATGGCACAGAGCCGTCCTTCGGCTCTAACTCATTTATGTCCAAAAACGAGTTTACTCGACCGTCTGCTTCTCGCTCATAGCGGGCTGCCAGATGAAACCTAAGCCTAACCATTAAAACTCTATTGTGATATATGAATCACTCTAAATTACCCTATTACAAAAGCCTCAATAACCCGCTCTCTAAACCCACCAAAGGCATGTAAATAACTTGATTCTTTAGGTTCAGTCTTCAGCTGACTAGGTTCTTTTTCTTCCCATGAAAAAAATAAATCATCAATTTGAGCAACCGGCTGACTACCGGACCGCGTGGAGTATGTCTTTTTATGGTTCTCTGTTCCAAGATACTCATTAACTATGGCATTATTTCTTATCAATACGCAAGTGTCGGGTAGCTCTTGGTCGATTCTATTTGCAAAAGTGCTTAGTGTTTCTTCGGCTAAGGTGAATAACCAAGCTTCTTGGTTGGGCGAGCTATTTACTCTTAATATACGGCCAAGCACCTGCCTAAAATAAAGTTCGGTTTTAACTCTGCTTAAATGGCAACATACTTGTAGTCTTGGTATGTCAGTACCTTCCGACACCATGCCAACGCTTACAATCCATTGTGTGTTGCTTAAGCGAAAATGACTGATTCTCTCGCCAGCATCACTTTCTTTGTAAGTAACTATGGTTGCTGATTGATGAAAAAGGTCGGTGAGTACAGTCACTATTTGCTCTGCATGTTCAACAGAAGAGGCAACAATTAACCCTGCTGCATTACTATTCTGCTGCCTAATAGTGGCAAGTTTACTTACCCCTTGAGCAACAATGTAATTAATCACAGCTTCGTGCTTAATCAAATCTTGGTAGGAAATCGATGGATCTTTTAGCAAAGACTTTAATGAGTTATAGGTTTTAGTTTCCTGTTTCGTGGTTGTTACCGAAATTTCTTCATTATCAATTAAAACAATTTTAGGGTTACGACAAACACCATCATTTACCGCCTGTTGCAGCGAGTAAGTGTAATTACATATTATTATATTATCAGGGTCGCTATAAGTTGCCAGCGCGATAGGAAGAAGGTCAGAGCGCCAAGGTGTGCCTGTCAACGCTAACGTAAAAGCAGCGTGCTGTTGAATGTTTTTAACAATATCTTGCCCCCATACATTGGCATCCTCAATGCTTGAACCAGCACAGTGGTGTATTTCATCAAACACCACTAACACGCGGTTATTCCTTAATAACTTCCAGTAGTCGTCATTAAAAAAGCGCATATTTTGATAAGTATACGAGCAACCAACTGAGCCAATAACACCGTCAAAATTACAATTTAACCGTTTAGCAAACGTCTTTCTAATACCATTGGCCACCTCACTAGAGGGTGAAAAACAAATCACAAATTCTATTTGCTTAGTTTCAAATAAATATGCTGCAACTTCTGCCGCCAATACAGTTTTACCGGCCCCAGGTGTAGCTAAACAAAAAAAGTGCTTATGGCTTTGAGAGTAGTGCTTTTTAATTGCCAGTAAGCAGGCTGTTTGCCAAGCCCTTAGCATGGCTGTTTTTCTGTTGTTTTATTACCCAGTAAAGTCTGCAAAGCATTTATTTTGCCAAGTAATTTAATCGACTTTTCCTTAGCTTGAGTGTGATGCAGCTGCAACTGTTCTTGCAGCTTAGGGTAGCGTGCAGAAAGGCGCTGATACTCTTTAGCTTCTTCAAGTACAGTATTTAAATCAATCTCGTATGTTAATAAATCTTTTTTAAGTTCTTCTTGGTACTCAATAACTTTAACTGTTTCGGTCGAAATATCAGGAACGCTAATATTTGCAGTATCTATTTGTTTTACTTTGCCTCGCCTTGAAGTAGGAATGATTTCTAAACTTGAAAAAAGCTCTGTTGTTGAATATATAACCTCTTTAGATCCCTTATTTAATTTATTGGTTCGTCTTAAGAGTCCATTTGCAACATTGCGAGTTAATTGGCGATATACAAACTTTCGGGTTTCTACTGGATCAGTAAACTCAGATTGTTCACGCAATAATGCCTCTTTCGCTTGCGTCACAGTGAAATTATTCATCTGTTTGATTACCAAAAGAAAATGTAAAAATACATTCATATTCGCTTTTTTACTCATTGCTAAACCTTACCACTCACCATAAACTTAGGATTCCTAAGTATACATGCTCATGTAAAAACTAGACAATCATTTAAATGTGAGAGTTACCAAGATGAAGCAACGGTGCAGGTTAAATCCTTTTTTACAGAGCGTCTTAAAGAGGCTCGAAAGCGAATGAAAATAAGCCAAAAAGAGTTAGGTATTAAAATAGGGATGGACCCAAGCTCTGCTAGCGGCAGGATGAATCATTACGAAACAGGTCGCCATATGCCCGACTTAGCAACTTTAAAAAAGCTAGCGATCGAGCTAAACGTTCCCGTAAATTACTTTTTTTGTGAATCAGAAGAAAGCGCAACTCTGGCATGTTTAATCGAAAAGCTTGATGACGAAGGAAAGCGTAAGCTCATTGAGCTATTGGAAGAAAAGAATTGATAATTTGTTGAACTAATGAACTAATGAACTAATGAACTAATGAACTAATGAACTAATGAACTAATGAACTAATGAACTAATACACAAAACATAGTTTATGAAGCGCTCAAAGTATTAATAAACCATTTGATAACGGTTGGAAAGAGTATGTCGGTTTTAGGTTTATCAATAAAACCAGTAAGACTAATAAGGGCTCTTTAAAATTGGGAAGCTCTAAAGACGAAATATAAGATTGAAATATCTCAACGCTAGTAAAAAAACTCCCTGATCAATTCTTTTTAATCGAGAAACTAAATTAACTAGAGCTTTATCAAATTAGCGCACCTAATATACATCGCAGTGGCCATAGATATAGGCTTTATACTATACATGACGAACATTTCAACAACGGAAATTTATTTGTATAGAAATGATGAAAATTTTTATGATGAAGTAATTGATAAATAATTTTAAAATTATTAAATAACAAAGTTTTACACTTAAATATATAATTGATTTTAGAAACGAGATGTATTTATGAGCCCGTGTTTTCTCCTTATATTATAAGAATTGATTATGAAGCCTTGTGATTAGAGTTGGGGTAAAGCTCTCTATACTTGATTCTATTCCTTAAATACGTGATATGAAGTCAATCACTCTATAACTTCAAAAGCATTTACAAGGCCAAATTGATATTCTAGCATTTATAGTAAAGCCCTTACTTTGAAATAATTAACAATAATAGCAGGGAGATAAAAAATGCAACGCTATAACTCAGTCAAATCTAGCTCAAAATGGCGCTTAAAAATAGTAGGTTTAGCTGGGGGGGTGGGGTTTTTAGCATACGTAATGTGGTATTTATTTAGAAATGCACTTCTAAATGCGAATGAGCTTACACTTTCACTTGTGCTTGGGGTACTCATCTTAACTTTATGTCTTACAATGACGTATATCTTAAATTACATTTCAAAAAAGGCTACCGCTCACGTGATGTCCGACTCCTTGAATAACTCTCTTTAATTGAGAAATTAAATCAACGAAAGCATTATCCGATTAGCGTACAGTTTCGTGTATTCAATGTGTATCGTAGCAACTAAAAATATTGGCCTATACGGGATACAGCACCGACACCAGAGCAAGTAAGGTTAGAAACTGAAGTTAAAGCCACACATAGAATGAAAGACGGTTCAGCTAGGGCAACGACAATCGCAACGAATAACTATTTTGAATTAAGCCGTTATTGCGCCGCTAAACTGATAGTTAAACTAAAGTTAGGAGCTGCCAAGTACCACAATATCAATATAAACGTGCTGATAATGAATACCTTTAAATCCTAGATTTGTTTGATAGGTAGTTTAATAGGTAGTTTGATAGGTAGTTTGATAGGTAGTTTAATAGGTAGTTTGATAGGTTGAGCTGAATAGGACATGGTGCGCTGATGTAGCATATATTTTGACAGGCAATCGCTGGTATTATTTAGCGGTTGTTATTGATTTATTTGCACGCAAAGTTGTGGGTTGGGCCATGTCATTGTCACCGGATTCTAACTTAACGCTAAAAGCGCTTGAGCTAACTACGAAAGTAGAGGCAGATCAAGTTGGTGGATGTTTCACTCAGACTAGGGAGTCACTATACAAGCTTGAAGTACCGCCAACGTTTATGGCGTTATAAAATCACACAAAGCATGACGCGGTGTCGGTGGTGTTATTATCTTGTTACTATCTTGTTGGTAATGTAATTTAGTTACTAGTTAAATATTATTATGCATTGTATTAATTTACTAACCCTTTTACACTGCAAGAAACGTAGCTTGATAAATCGATTCACATTATATGCACTTTAAAGTAACAAATAGCGCGGCGAGTATTTTCTATAGTGCTATAATTTATTTTCATTTCATTATTTTCGTTTTAGGTATAATCGAGCTCCTATTTTATAAATATGAGCTGATGCACGTTATTGGCCTTAAAACAGCACTAAACTCGCTATTGATTATGGCAGTACTCATACTGATAAAAAGGGTGAGCCTAAACGGGTAGTGTTTAGAAATCTGTGTCATTTCAGTAATATTAAGAAAACAGGAGTGACACATGACTCAATCTTTCGACTTCAACAAAGCATTAGCTGAACTTCAATCTGGTAAAGGGTTAACTGGTGAAGATGGTGTTTTAACACCGCTAATTAAACAATTAACTGAAGCTGCACTCAGAGCAGAGCTAGAGCAGCATCTAGAATCTGATCTGCAACCAAACCGTAAGAACGGCACTAGCAAAAAAACCGTTAAATCATCTGTAGGTCAATTTGAACTTGAAACACCAAGAGACCGCGCTGGCTCCTTTGAACCGCAACTCGTTAAGAAAAACCAAACTAAGTTAACGCCAGAAATTGACCAAAAAGTCCTATCTATGTTTGCGTTAGGCATGAGCTATCGTGATATTCGCAGTCACATTCAAGAAATGTATGGCATTGAAGTATCAGAAGCCACAATAACCGCTGTGACTGACCAGCTAATACCAGAGCTTAAAGCGTGGCAATCTCGCAGTCTTGATGCGTTGTATCCATTTATCTGGCTTGACGCTATTCACTATAAAATCAAGGAAAATGGTCGCTACGTTAGCAAAGCGGTTTATAGTGTGCTGGGTATTAATATTGAAGGCCGTAAAGAATTGCTTGGCCTCTACGTATCAGAAAGCGAAGGTGCTAACTACTGGTTATCAGTGCTGACCGATTTACATAATCGTGGCGTATCCGATATTTTAATCGCCTGTGTTGATGGACTAAAAGGTTTCCCTGAAGCCATTGGCACTATCTATCCTGAAACAGAGGTTCAACAGTGCGTTATTCATCAAATTCGTAACTCGATGAAGTACGTAGCCTCTAAGCACCAAAAAGCCTTTATGGCTGACTTAAAACCCGTTTATCGTGCAGCAACTAAAGATGCCGCAGAAGCAGCACTGGATGAGCTAGACGATAAATGGGGCAAGCTATATCCCATTGTTATCGACTCTTGGCGTCGTAAATGGACGAACCTGTCGGTTTACTTCAAGTACCCAGATTACGTGCGAAAAGCCATTTACACCACCAATGCTATCGAGGCGGTTCACCGCCAGTTTAGGAAATTGACCAAGACTAAAGGCGCATTCCCGAATGAAAATAGCTTGATGAAATTATTGTATGCAGGCATATTGAACGCCTCGAAGAAATGGACAATGCCAATCCACAGTTGGAACCTGACATTGTCGCAATTAGCCATTCACTTCGAAGGTAGGTTAGATGGCGTGCTAGATATTTAGCAATTTAGGCTGACACAGAATTCTGAACGCCCTCCCTAAACGTAATAACAAAAAAGTACAAAGTTTTAATAGTTGCAGTTTGCTTCTTGTGCTTCCTTTTAATGCAGGTTTCCGTTTGGTTTCATATGCTGCAAAACTTTCATATTGGCTTGATTGACTCGAATCCATTTACTTTTACTTTATCTGCTGTTTTCTTGTTTACGCTTTTTGCTGCAATTATTGTGAAAGCTTTTCACAAAAATGTCCAAATTATCGAAATGAAGAGAATAAAGTTAGTTGTATTCATTGCAGTCTCTATTGGAACAGCCGTTTGGCATCAAGCTTCATTAAGTGTGGTAAAAGCTGAAGAGGCTAATGCGAGGGCGAAGATTAATTTGATAGAAACAATGATAAATAAATCTATTGAAGCACAAATAAAAGCCCTCTCCAGAATCAAAGCACGAGTTAACAATGAGAGTTTTGATGATTTCAAGCGCCTTCTCGATATAGACCAAAAAACCTATACCAACGGTTACAATATTATTAAGGGGGTATTAGTTCTTGATAGCGAACTTAACTTCGTTTCAGGGAATACTTTTTCAAGACATTTCTACTTAAACGGTATGCTAGAAAAACCAATAATAAAAGCATGGTTGACGCGAGATCTTGATGACATTCAGTTTGCAGCAAATTCACTCACCCTAAACTCAGCAGCCCCCACTCTTATGCTGTTAGCCACTGTTGAATTAGCGACAAAAAATAAATACTACATATTAAATTTGCTGGATATTAATTTATTGCTAGATAAAGACTATTTACACTATTTAAGTCAATACGATACTTATTTAGAATTAACAAAAAGTATATATTTTTCAGTAGATCATAATAACGAAAATAAAACAAACTTAAGCGAACTAATTAATAGTTATAATCACTTTATCACACAAAAAATCAATGTCATGGATCTAGTTGAGCATGAGGTTTATAGTTTTATTAATGATTATGACTCTATACATACTGACACAATAATTGATCAGTCAATACTTTGGCTCACTTTTATTTTTATATTTATTTTTGTTCAAGTAGCAGACTCCTCTAGGGTCATTCAGTTTAGAGCAAAGCATGACGAGCTCACGGGGTTACTCAAATTAACAGCTTTAGAAGACGAGTTTATAAAGGTCACTTCTGAAAAGCATTTTAATAATTTTTCAACCGTTATTTTGAAAGTAGATTTATTTGAAGCGATTTACATTTCTTTAGGGTATAAAATCTGCGATGAACTTATAAATAATGTATCCTTAAGAATACGCGAAAGCACTAATAATATAGCGTTGATTGCTAGAGGGGCGAGTGATAGCTTCGTTTTATATTTTTTTGATATTTCCCCAGAGTCATTAGAACAAAAAATAAAGTCTCTAATTGTCGAGCTTACTGAAGCTCACATTATTGATGATAATGAAATTAACCTTTCAGTCAGCGCTGGAGCTGCAACCTACAGACACCTTGATTCATTTAATCTTCGGTTAAATCTTCAGCAAGCGAATGTTGCTCTTGAAAAAGCGAAAGAGCTTGGTGGTAATCAATTTCATTTCTACCAACAGTCTATGGAAGATAAGTATAATGAAACCGTTACTATCAGAAATGACTTACAAAATGCACTTAAGAACGATGTATTAGAAGTATTTTACCAACCAGTGCATTGCTTAAATGATAGTACGATCACCGGAGTTGAAGCACTAGTTAGATGGTCAAACGGTAATGAGTGGGTTTCACCAGCTAAATTTATACCCATCGCTGAAACTACAGGTCAAATAACTCAAGTCGGCGAGCAGGTCCTTAAAAAAGTGATCGAAGATATAAAAAAATATCCCCAACTACAAAATATGACTGTTGCAGTTAACTTTTCGACGAAACAAATAATTAAAGATGACTTTGCAAGTAATTTGCTTTCATTATTAACTGAAAATAACATTATTCTTGAAAATTTTACGGTAGAAGTTACTGAATCGTACTTTCAAGAAAGGGGGGTTATTGTAAGCAAACTTATTGAATTGGTTAATTATGGGCTCAATGTTGCAATAGATGACTTTGGAACCGGCTACTCAAGCCTATCCTATCTGACACATCAGCCAGCCAATATAATTAAACTCGATCGCGAATTTACAATAGGCGCACACTTATTAAAGACTAAAGAGCAAAAGCTGTTAGATACTATTATTAGGTTTTGCTACGATCTAGATAAAAGCGTAATAGTTGAGGGTGTTGAAGGTGAAGGGTTAATTAAGCACTTATCTAAATTCGAAGGTATTAAGGTTCAGGGGTATTTTTTCTCCAAGCCACTACCTATACATAGCCTCATAGACTATATAGAAAATAACAAAATTAAAGATTAACACAGACTACTCAAGTGACTGAACAGGACTTAAATGTGTTTTTATTGCAATTTCCTAATTAAGCGCCATCAAAAAGCTTCTGAATTTAAGTTATTATGAAGGGGCTGCTTGGTTTGTTTATTTTCAAGGTTAATTTGCAGATCTATACGCTATCTTCAGGCATGTATACTCTGTAGCGCGTAGGGTTCTTAGTAGTAGAGCAACTTTTACTCTCGCCGCGATTAAACCACTCTAGGATATGTCCGCTTTGATCATAAAATACCGGCTAGACTCTAATTATTTTCACTTTGATATGTATTATAAAAATATACAAATAGTTTCCTACTCGGCTCTTTTTCGTTGATAATATAAACAAGTGGCTATTAGGTGTTTATAGCCACTTTTATAAGTTTAATGTGAAGCACTAATAAGTGTAACACAATTGATAACCTTTTTGAGATAATAATAATTGAAAGCAATGTTTGATGAATTGAATATACATGACGTGCAGCTTTTTTATGTAAATTTAGGGGAAGCCTTAGTTAAACATCACGATGGCAGGCTTAATTTATTTTATATGTTGCAATATAACGACTCACGTTGTCGGATAAAAAATGATTATAACCTTCTTTTACATAAGCTGGATTTTAGTAGCGCACTAGATCTTTCAAATACTCAAGTCGCTCATCATCAAAGGTTAGTTAATATTCAGATAAATCTCTCAAATCTACTGGATTATGTAAGGTACACTTTGGATGAATTACAGTGCAACGATATCAAAAAAAATAGTTATCGTCATTTAATCACATTAATGAAAAGACTCGATAGGAGTATAGAAACCTTTAGAAAAGAAATTTCTAATAATTTGACATATTTGGATGAACTCACAGGTTTGCTAAATCGCTCAGCAATGGAGAAAGATTTAACCGAGCTCATAGATTTGAATAATGAACAACCTATAATTACTAGCTTATCACTTATCGATATAGATCATTTTAAACTAATTAATGATGAGTATGGGCATGCTGTTGGAGATGAAATTCTTGAATCTATAGCAGATATTATACAATCATCACTACGAGACACAGACAGTGCATATAGATATGGTGGTGAGGAAATTTTAATTGTGTTAAAAGACTCACCAATCGATGATTCGGTAGCAGCAATGCAGAGGCTTAGAGAGAAAATAAGTGACTATGTATTTATTTCCTACGAGATTGAACTTTCCGTTACTGTGTCTATTGGTGTGACACCTATAAAATCAAGCGATAAAGTATCTAGAGATACACTTATCAGAGCTGATGAATGCCTATACAGTGCTAAAGATAATGGCCGGAATCAAGTTGTTTATAAAATATAACTGAAGCGGTGACTAAACCTTTATACTCTCCATCCAAGAGTTTAAAGATTTAAAGTTACCTAGCCTTTAATTTAATAGCACTATAACCTGATTTTTGAATCGCCCCGAGTTCATCGGAGACCAGTTTGTTTAAGTCAGGCCACTTTACCTGACTCGTTTAAATTATCATAGT
>NZ_JALNTK010000027.1:0-54445 GCF_023161865.1 Pseudoalteromonas sp. 2CM36K | reverse complement strand
AGGTCATTAAACACAAAAACGCGGGGTAAACCCGCTGCTACGTGGTGATAATTCTTGGTAGCAGCGATTTTATATCGCGTCAGGCCTAGGTTATTAAACTATACCCGCGCCTCGCACCTCGCACCTCGCAGCTCGCAGCTCGCAGCTCGTAACCTTTAACCTTTAACCTTTAACCTTTAACCTTTAAATAATATAAAAAAAGGAGCATTGCTGCTCCTTTTTAAATTTTACTTAGGTTTATTTAATATCAAACCGGTCGGCGTTCATCACTTTTACCCACGCGGCGACAAAGTCGTGTACAAAACGAGTTTTGTTATCGTCTTGAGCATAAAACTCTGCCAGTGCACGGAGTATTGAGTTTGAACCAAATACTAAATCAACCCGCGTAGCCGTGTACTTAGTTTTACCACTAGCGCGGTCGACTATGTTGTACTCGCCTTTAGCTGCAGGCTCCCAGCGGTTGTTCATGTCGGTTAAATTAACAAAAAAGTCGTTACTGAGTACGCCTACGTTATCGGTAAATACGCCATGTTCACTATTGCCATAGTTAGTACCTAGTACGCGCATACCACCCAGTAATACGCTCATTTCTGGTGCGGTTAAGCCCATTAATTGGCTGCGCTCTAGTAATAGCTCCTCGGCGGATACAGCATAGTCTTTTTTCAGCCAATTTCTAAAACCGTCATGAATGGGTTCTAATGGCTCGAATGACTCTGCGTCGGTCATATCATCACTAGCATCGCCACGCCCAGGGGCAAACGGTACGGTTATATCTACTCCTGCCTTTTTAGCCGCTTGCTCAACCGCAGCGGTGCCGCCAAGTACAATTAAATCGGCCATACTAACAGGCTTAGTTAAACTCGCTTGCAGTGTTTCAAGTGCGCTAAGTACTTTAGCTAAACGTGCAGGCTCGTTACCTTGCCAGTTATTTTGCGGAGCAAGGCGAATACGGGCGCCATTTGCACCACCACGGTGATCGGAGCCTCTATAAGTACGTGCGCTATCCCATGCGGTATTAATTAAGTCGGTTTCACTTAATCCACAATTAAGTAGCTTCGCTTTTAAATCGGTTATTTCAGCGTCGCTTAGGGTGTAATTAACTGCAGGAATAGGATCTTGCCAAATTAAATCTTCACTGGGTACATCGGCGCCCAAATAACGTGATTTTGGCCCTAAATCACGGTGGGTTAACTTAAACCATGCGCGGGCAAATACGTCAGTAAAGTACTCAAAATCGTCATTAAAACGCTCAATAATTTTACGGTACGCTGGGTCGAGCTTCATTGCCATGTCGGCATCGGTCATTATTGGGTTTAAACGAATCGATGGGTCTTCCACATCGACGGGTTTATCTTCTTCTTTAATATTAACCGGCTCCCACTGATGAGCTCCAGCAGGGCTTTTGGTTAGCTCCCACTCGTAATTGAGCAACAATTTACAGTAGCCGTTGTCCCATTTAGTTGGGTGGGTTGTCCATGCGCCTTCAATACCTGAGGTCATGGTATCGCGGCCAATGCCACGGGTTTTATGGTTATTCCAGCCAAGGCCTTGCTCGTGCACATCGGCGGCTTCTGGCTCTGGGCCTAAGTTTTCTTCTTTGCCGTTACCATGCGTTTTACCTACTGTATGGCCACCGACCGTTAGCGCTGCGGTTTCTTCATCGTTCATTGCCATACGTGCAAAGGTTTCGCGCACTTGTTCTGCGGTTTTAAGTGGATCGGGTTTACCATTCACCCCTTCTGGGTTTACGTAAATTAAACCCATTTGCACTGCCGCTAATGGGTTTTCCATGGTATCGGGTTTATCAACTTGGGTATATCGCTCATCACTTGGCGCAAGCCATTCTTTTTCTGCGCCCCAATAAACGTCTTTTTCTGGATGCCAAATATCTTCACGGCCACCGGCAAAACCAAAGGTTTTTAATCCCATTGATTCGTACGCCATATTACCGGCTAAAATAATTAAATCGGCCCATGAAAGCTTGTTGCCATATTTCTTTTTAATTGGCCATAATAAACGGCGCGCTTTATCTAGGTTGGCATTATCTGGCCACGAATTAAGTGGTGCAAAACGTTGATTACCGGTACCACCACCGCCTCGACCATCAGCTAAACGGTACGAGCCCGCAGAGTGCCATGCCATACGGATCATCAGGCCTCCATAGTGCCCCCAATCAGCTGGCCACCAAGGTTGGCTTTGAGTCATTAAATCTTTTAAATCGGTTTTAAGTGCTTCTAGGTCGAGTGAATTAAACGCGTCGGCGTAATTAAAGTCGCTGTCGTAGGGGCTGGTTTTGCTATCGTGCTGATGAAGAATGTCTAAATTAAGTGAGTTTGGCCACCAATCTGTATTGGTGTTTTCGGTTGTAGTATTACTGCCGTGCATAACCGGGCATTTACCCGCTTTATGATTATCCATATTGAGCTCCTTTTTAAATATAAGTAAAAACGCCCATGCTTACTGCTTTTGGCATTCACCAATTGGGAGCGCTATTATTTTAATGAATGACGTTTATGGTTTCTGCTTATTCAATATACGTGTAGCTGATTTGATACGCTAGGGAAAAGTAATGCTTTAAAACGATTACTCTCATTTATAAATGTGATGATGCTGCCAATGTTTGTGCTTAGCGTAAATAAATATTAAAACTTTTTATAAAATAGATGATCGTTATTAAAAATAGCCACGTAATGTCCGCTGAAGGGTTTGAAAGTGACTTAGGTTTTCTTAAGTGCACAGTGGAATACCCCCCTTCGCCATGAAATTATAGTTATAAAAGGTGTATAAGTTACTTATGCACCTTTATTTCTTTCTAATTTTTATCTATTTGAATTTAGTTAAGTAAAAATTCAGGTAGGCAAACATACAATAGCACCTATCTCCTATTATTCCCTTGATATGTTGATGTAGTTTTTTCCAGCCCACCTTGGGCTGGATTTTTTTTGCCTGTAATAAAAGATTTTGAGTTAATTCCAGCTTCCCTATCCTCACCCTAGTACCAATGATGTGCGCATGTTAAAGTTAACAAAGCGATTAACTAATTTTTTAACTAGGCATATCAATGCGTTTTTATTTTTTACTATTTATTGTATTTATTGGTGTTTTTTCATCTGCGGTGCAAGCTGCTGATAAAAACACCGCAGCACTCAACGAGCAACAACAGCGTGAATTAGCACAGCTAGAAGCCCCTTTGTACAAACCATTACTTGAACGTTATATTCTCGACGAATTAAAGTCGGTACGCCAAGATCAACAAAAACTGCGTGAAGACGTGACCAAACAAGTTACGCATACACAGTTAGACACCGCCGATCGGGCGCTTACCTACACCACAGATACCATTAATAATGTATTTTTTATTATTACCGCCACCGCGTCTATTTTGGTTTTAGTAGGTTGGAACTCGTTACGTGATGTAAAGAACAAAGTAGAAGATATAGTAAACACCCGAGTGAGTGTTATTACTGATGAATATGAAGATCGCTTGAAAATATTAGAAGAAAAACTGCGAGTACGCTCTGAAGAAATACTCAGTAACCAAGAACGCATATCAATCACTAATGAAGTTCATTCGTTATGGATGCGAGCCAACCTTGAAAGTGATATTGCGAATAAAATTGAAATATTCGATGAAATTTTAAAACGTAAACCAGAAGATGTAGAAGCCATTGCCTACAAAGCGGATGCTTTACTAGAATTAAATGAGACTGAGCAAGCTATTGAGCTGTGTAATCAAGCAATTGATATAGATAGCGACTATGGTTACGCATACTGGCAGCGCGCCTGTGCGTATGCTTTAACGCATGAGCATGCAGATGCTCTAGCCGATATAAAAATGTCGCTTGAATACTCACCTAACTTACGAAACGAGCTACTTCATGAAAGTGCCTTTGCCAGCCTGCATGATAACGACAGCTTTAATGCAATAGTTTCAAACGAAGCCTAAACTTCGTAGCCTACAGGGAGGGTGGTAAAAAGCGTGAGCAGAACGCAAAAGTTTTGCTCAGTTTTTACTTATTATTACAAGGATGTAAGCCAGTAGAATCACTTAGGCGCAGTTATCGACCCCACTAGGTTAGAACCTCGCGCCGCAATTAAACTGCCTCTAGATTAAATAAATATCAATCTACAAAGGTCAATAGAGCTTAGCGTTTAAAGTACAAATCTATTGACTTAGTAAGCAGCTCGTCGAGCTGCTCTTCAAAGTCTTCTATATTAATTTCAAAATGATTTAAGTACGCTTTAGCCTGCACCTGAGATAAATTGCGGCTTTTAACGCTGTATTGGCGCTCATCTTTTTGCTTGTCGTATCGAGGCAAAAATAATAACTGCGCATAATATGGCGATTTAATATGCTTGTTCGCAAAGCGACAAAAGTCTTCAATGTGGTCTACACCCTCAGGGCCTAAACAGCCGGGCTCTACACGATACATTACACGAATTTTTTTCTCGTCACTTAGCTGCATAATTAATAATTACCTAAAAAATAATACCCTAACCACTTTGCCATCTTTAATTTGATAGCTTGAAATAAGCTCTGAACGTTTATCTATCACGTTCGGATCGTTAGAGCAGGTTTCTGATAGCTCATGGTCAATCACAATGTCACCATGCACAATACGCTTAATAGGTGATGAGTGCAGACACTTAAGCTTTTTAAACATAATGCCATAACGCGCTATTAGTTTTTCTTTGCCTTTAAATAATAGCTCATTCGGGAAAATATAAAACTCAACATCTTCATCATACATGCGAATAAATTCTTCAATGTTACGTGCGTTGTAAGCATTTACTAATTGCTCAACAACAGCCAGTGACTCGCGCGACTGTTTTGCTTTGGCTTGTTGCCTTGCTGTGAGTGCTTCTTTTGCTTGTGTAACCGCTTGCTCAGCTTGCGCAACAGCTTGTGCTTTATCTACTTTACTTTTAGGCTGCTGAACCGGCTTTGTTGATTCGCTGCCAAGTACTTGAGAGTCATCGGCTTTAACTTTCTCAACAACTGGCTTTTTTGGTGTATTAGCCTCTTGGCTTAATGTATCAAGCGCGTCTTGTTGTTGCGCTGCATTTTTTTGCTGTGTTTGTTTAGTCTCGTTCAGCGATGTTGATTGCTCTATAGCATGACTGTTAAATGTGAAAGCGGCCAATAAACAGGCACAAATAATAAATAAAGATTTCATGGATTTCCTAAGTACGAAGACTAAATACAATTAAAGCGCAACATAGCAAATTTTACCCTCATGAGATAGTTATTATAACGTTATAGCTCGCTACCAATACTGCTCAACCGTGATATGTCCCGGCTCTTTTCGACGATTACGCTTATAATTTTGAGCCAATAATAACTCTGTGGTGTCTTTAACCATTTGCGGATTACCACACAGCATAAATTGGGCGTTATTTGGTGTCGCGTATAACCCCACGTGCTCATATAAAGCGTTGTTTTCAATCACAGTGGTAATTCTGCCTGCTAAGCCTTGTAAAGGCATCTCACGGCTAACAACCGGAATATAGTTCAGTTGACTAGGGTGTGATTTTATTAGTTTTTTAATAAGCTCCTGATAGCTTAAATCGCTATTTTGCCGTACCCCATGCACTAAGTTGATATGTTTGTATTTTTGCCATACCTCACTTTGCTGCAATATAGATAAAAACGGGCCAATAGCGGTGCCGGTGCTAAGCATCCAAAGTTGTTCACTCGCTGGCACTTCGTCAAGGGTAAAAAAACCGCTAGCACGACGCTCCATTAGTACAGTGTCACCTGGGGTAAGTTGTGCTAAATGCGATGACAATTGGCCATCGACTACATTAATTAAATAAAATTCTAAATTTGGATCATCTGGTGCGTTAACATACGAGTAAGCACGAGCAATGCGTTTTTCACCGTCCATAATAGAGAGCTTTGTAAATTGCCCTGCTTTAAACGGTTCTACATCGGCGTTAACCGTTAAGCTAAATAACGATTCATTCCACCATTTAACTGACTTTACTGTGGCATCAATCCAATTAGACATAATTACTCCAGAGTGTAAAACGTGTTTTAGCTATCAGCTAAAACTTTAAAGTGGTTCATTTTAAAAGCAAGTTTTATAACTTAAACATTAGCATTAAGTTATAAATACTGACAGGGAAATAAATGAGAAGGCAGCGAGCTTCGAGTGACGAGCTGCGAGTGGCGAGCTTCGAGTGGCGAGCTTCGAGTGGCGAGCTTCGAGTGACGAGCTTCGAGTGGCGAGCTTCGAGTGGCGAGCTTCGAGTGGCGAGCTGCGAGTGGCGAGCTTCGAGTGGCGAGCTGCGAGTGGCGAGCTTCGAGTGGCGAGCTGCGAGCTTGTGTAGACATCAAACTGGTAGCAGCGGGTTTACCCCGCGTTTATTTACTCCATAATTTTTAACCTGACGCGATATAAAATCGCTGCTACGAAAGGCACTTACTGCTAAAAACAATTTTTCACCACAGAGGGTTCCGAGGCGCTTCGCGCTACACAGAGGTGAATTGGTATTTTTTTTAAGCATTTCTCTGTGAACTCAATGTTCTCGGTGGTAAATACATATCTGACGCGATATAAAATCGCTGCTACAGAATAATATTTGGCTTTTTTATTTCCTCTAAAAGCGCAGCGTCTCTTCGCCCTCTTTGTCAAAATTCACTAAAACTGTTTGAACAAAGAGAAGACAACGGGCTTCGAGTGACGAGCTGCGAGCTACTGCTAAAACCTTTAACCTTTAACCTTTGACCTTTAACCTAGAACCTGAAACCTAGGAACATAAAGCCCGTAGCTCGAAGCCCAAAGCTCGGTGCTCGGTGCTGGCACCTAAATTCAGGTATAAAAAAAGCCGCATAAAATGCGGCTTTGCGGGTTTAGTCTCACTTCACTTTGGGCGTGTCTCCAAAACTTAGTGAATACGTTACCAAGGAACTGTTGTATTTAACCTGAACTCTGGATAGTAAATCTCTTAACCAAAGTTCAGGTTATTTAAATAGTTAATTAAATTGACTCTAGGGCAATTTTAACCATTTCGTTGAACGTGGTTTGACGCTCATCTGCAGGTGTTGCTTCGCCGGTGATTACATGATCACTAACGGTAAATAATGCCATTGCTTTTGCGCCGTATTCTGCTGCTACGCCGTATAAGCCAGCTGTTTCCATATCAACAGCGAGTACACCTAGTTTGTCTAGATCTTTATAAAACGTGTCGTCTGCTTGATAAAAAGTATCGGTAGTAAATACATTACCTACTTTTGCATCGATACCTAAATCTTTAGCTGCATTTACGCCGTTTAAAAGTAATTCAAAGTTAGCTATTGCAGCAAAGTCAGTACCACGAACGCGGGCACGATTTACGTTTGAATCTGTGCTTGCACCTTGTGCAAAAATCACGTCGCGAATTTTAATATCGCTTCCGATACCACCACAGGTACCTATACGAATAATATTTTTAACGCCAAAACTGACAATAAGCTCACGAGCATAAATTGACATTGAAGGAATGCCCATGCCAGAACCCATAATGCTCACTGGCTTACCTTTGTAAGTTCCAGTAAAACCGTACATGTTACGTACGCCGGTTACTTGCACTGCATCATCTAAAAAGTTTTCAGCAATATATTGTGCGCGTAGCGGATCGCCTGGCATTAATACTGTTTCGGCAAAATCACCTACGTTTGCACTGATATGCGGAGTACTCATTGATTGTTTTCCTTTTGTTTGGCTAAAAGCCCTATTACTTTAAAAATAGCGAGCGTATTTTTAAGTTACTTAACTGTGTTCAGCTTATCAATAAAGCCATCACCATATTCTAACGCTTCAAGGTTAAACCATTGTGCAAGCGTTTGGCCAATATCGGCAAAGCTATTGCGTTCGCCCAGCGGGGTGTTTTTCATCCCTGGCTTATAGGCAATAACCGGCACATATTCACGGGTGTGCTCAGACCCTGGAAAGGTCGGGTCACAGCCATGATCGGCGGTGATCATTAATAAATCATCCGACTTTAATTGCGCTAAAATAGTGGGTAAGTAATCATCAAACTCTTTGAGCGCTTTCGCATAGCCAACAGGATTTCGGCGGTGACCAAACTTTTCATCAAAATCAACTAAATTGGTAAAAATCAAACTGTGATCCGGCGCAGTCGCCACCACTTCGCTGGTTTTTTCTAGCAAGTTCATCAACCCTGGCGCTTTATGCTTTTGGGTAATGCCTTGATGCGCATAAATATCTGAAATTTTACCAATACTGATAACTTCGCCACCGTCTTTTGCAAGTACATCAAGCAATGTTGGCGATGGCGGTAATACTGAATAATCACGACGATTACCTGTTCTGGCAAAATCTTGATTATTAGAACCCAAAAATGGCCGCGCAATCACTCGCCCTATATTCATTTCATCAAGCAGCGCCCGTGCGATTTCGCAAACTTGATAAAGCTTCTCTAGGCCGAATGATTCTTCATGCGCGGCTATTTGAAACACACTGTCAGCTGAGGTGTAACAGATTGGTTTACCTGTTTTTACGTGCTCTTCACCTAGCTGCTCTAAAATCGTGGTACCTGAGGCATGGCAATTGCCTAAAATACCCGGAATACCTGTGCGAGCAATAAACTCGTCTACAAATTCTTGTGGGAAACTCGGCTGTGTTTTAGGGAAGTAACCCCAATCAAATAACACTGGCACGCCTGCCATTTCCCAATGACCCGATGGCGTGTCTTTACCGCTTGAAAGCTCTTTTGCGTAACCCCATGCACCTTGTGGTTTATGTCGCTCAGCAACTAAACAGGGTTCTTTACCAGCGGCTTCACATGCATCCACTAACCCTAATTTTGAAAGGTTAGGAAGCGAAAGCTTACTGCCAGTCTCGTCATAATATGCCTTGAGTAAATGTGCGAATGTATTAGCACCAACATCACCAAATTTATCTGCATCGGGTGCTGCGCCAATTCCTAAACTATCCGCCATTAAGATAATTGCTCTTGCCATTGTGACCTCACATCTGTTCTAGGTGGTTACTTTATCTGCTCTTCGAATTTTCCGTACAGGACATAAGTCCTGTTTCATAAAACCTAAACATTATAAATTTGCACTCTTAAGCGAAGCAAAAGAGATTAATCGTGTCTTTTTTGCTATTGTGATCTACCAACAATATATCCTTCTGTGTGGGTGAGAACTTTAGTGACACGAACTATTATAGCTATTGCAGGCGCATCGGCGTCCGGCAAATCTCTATTTAGCCAAACTATTTACAATGAATTGGTAAATGAGCTTGAACCAGGCGCTATCGCCATTATTGAAGAAGATGCTTATTACAAGGATCAATCGCATTTGCCGATGGCACATCGTACGCAAACGAATTACGACCATCCTGATGCATTTGAACACGAACTAATGCTTGAGCATTTAACACAACTTCGTAATGGCCACTCTGTTGAAGTACCAACTTATGATTATGCCCAACATACACGCAGCGATAAAACGCGCCGTGTGGCTTCGGCTAAAATACTCATTGTAGAAGGTATTTTATTACTGAGCGATAAAGCGCTTAATAAAGAATTTGATATCAAGGTGTTTATAGATACGCCATTGGATATTTGTTTAATGCGCCGAATGCAACGCGACATGGAACAAAGAGGCAGAACATTACAATCTGTTGTTGAGCAATATCAAGCAACTGTTAGACCGATGTTTTATCAATTTATTGAGCCTTCAAAGCATAACGCTGACTTAGTTGTGACTCGAGGCGGTATGAATCGCGTTGCGATTGATATTATAAAAAGTAAAATAAAGTACATTTTACAAGAATAACAACGGGAAACGTTTGTATGACAACATTTATGAGCTTAGTAGGCATGCTAGTGCTACTAGGCATCGCTTTTGCGGCCTCAACTGATCGCAAAGCAATAAAACTAAGAACCGTGGGTATCGCATTTTTAATGCAAGTCATTATCGGCGGTTTTGTACTTTTTTTTGAAGCAGGCAAAAATGTATTAGCGAGTATGTCTCGCGCCGTTTCATCGGTTATTGGGTATGCCAACGATGGAATTGGCTTTTTATTTGGCCCATTAGCATCGCAAGATACACTTGGGTTTATTTTTGCCATTCAAGTATTGCCAGTGATTGTGTTTTTCTCAGCACTTGTTGCTGTGCTTTACCACCTTGGCATTATGGATTGGATAATTAAAATTTTAGGCGGTGGTTTACAAAAATTATTGAAAACCTCTCGCACCGAGTCGCTTTCAGCCACCGCAAATATTTTTGTTGGCCAAACTGAAGCGCCACTCATTGTTAAACCGTTTATTGCAACCATGACCAAATCTGAGTTATTTGCCGTAATGGTAGGTGGTTTGGCAACCGTAGCAGGCTCTGTAATGGCCGGTTATGTAATTATTGGTGTAGACCTTAAATATTTAATTGCAGCTAGCTTTATGGCAGCACCGGGTGGTTTCTTAATGGCAAAAATGATAGTGCCAGAGACAGAAACACCTAAAGATGATTTAGCCGATATAGATTTAGGCGACGACAAACCGGTTAATGTTATTGACGCAGCAGCATCAGGCGCAGCAAACGGTATGCACTTAGCATTAAACGTAGGTGCCATGCTTTTAGCATTTGTTGCACTGATTGCGTTATTAAACGGTTTATTAGGCGGTATTGGTGAGTTGTTTGATTACCCTACATTAACGCTACAAGAAATTTTAGGCTACTTGTTTGCCCCTGTTGCATGGTTACTCGGTGTACCGTGGAATGAGGCAATTTTAGCCGGCAGCTTTATTGGTCAAAAGTTAGTAGTAAATGAGTTTGTTGCTTACTTAGACTTTATAAATTATCGCGATATGTTAAGTGCGCATACACAAGCAATTGTTACCTTTGCCTTGTGTGGCTTTGCTAACTTATCATCGATAGCCATTTTACTAGGTGGATTAGGCGGTATGGCGCCTAGTCGGCGAAAGGATATCGCACGCTTAGGGCTCAGAGCAGTGTTAGCAGGATCTATGGCTAACCTTATGAGCGCAGCAATTGCTGGGTTTTTCCTCTCGCTAGCTTAGAAACTTAATGAGACGATCCAACTGTTGCAAAACAATAGGATAGCGCTTTAAGGGGTTAAAGCACTATCTGACTTGAACGATACTTCACCAAGGGCCGCAAGGCCCTTTTATCATTTTTATAGCCTCTACTTTCTAAATCCTCAGCAATTCATACCTAAAAATTCCCTAGCAAAGCTTTCATTCACGCACTCTTTACGCCATTAAAAAGCCATCATTGCACTTATACCAATCCGCAATAATACTTAATCATTTTGCGGGGCTAAACGTGTCGCTACCTGTGTTAAAAAATTCTCATTTAGAACAACTAAATAGCGAATTTTTTGCCTAGCTATCAACTCGTTTTTCCAGCCTCAAAATAGACCACTTGATTAAGCGAATTGGTATTACTAAAAAATATGAACAACTGTGTAGCTGTAGGAGCATTTACTTATTAGCCCTTTACAAGGCACTTGAGAGTATAAAAGGTAGCGAAGTTAACAAGAATGAAGGCTGTGAAGAGGCAATATAGGCATTATTAAGCGGGAGCTTTTTGAGCTTTTCTGTGCTTATGGTCTAAACGCTTAATTTTTTACATAACGTTTAATGTAAGCTTCATAGCCAGACTCAGCCTTAAGCTGCTCAAGTGCTTGATTAAAGCGTTTTACTACCACAGGTGAAGCGGCTTTATTAAAGCCAATATAGTTGCCTTTAAGTTCATCCACATTAATTTGCTTGAGCTTCACCACGTCATCCCTAGAGTACCCAAATGGCTCAGTTTGATGATCAATAGTAAAATCAGAGCCAATAATTAAATCGATGCGTTTTTTAAAAAACAATCGCATAAATGAGTCAGCTTCACTAAACAGTAGTAAGTTTTTATCGGTAACAAACCCAAGTCGACGCACCAGCATTTCATAAATGTCGCCTCGCACTATGCCCAACGAGTAGTTTTTAGCTTGTGATATATCATTCATCACAATATGGTCGCTGGTTTTTAATTTAAAAAAGTAGGTTTGGCTCGATACCAAAGGTCCCACCCATTCAAAAAGAGGAATACGTTCTTGCGTTTTTGCTAGAGAAATGATGGCTGAGTGTGGGTTATTTTGCACTAACTGGTAAGCACGCTTCCAAGGTAACATAATAAATTCGCACTCTAGTGCGGCACGATCACAAGCGTCTTTCACTATGTCATGATTAATACCCGCTAGCTGTCCAGCTTCATTTTGAAAATTGTAAGGGGCAAAGCTTTCGGTATAAATAACCAATTTAGGCGCATTAGCCTGAATATTATGGCTAAATAGCAACCCTAACGCTAATAATGTAAATTTAAAAATAAACACCCCCTATAATTTAAGTAATAACCTTAACCTAGAAAGCATGTAGAAACTATTAATTTATAACGCTGTTTGTAATGTTAAAATAGCAGATGACGTAAATAGAAATAAAAATGACTAGGGTGTTAAAGCGGTGGTGTAATATTCTTAAATTTTAGACACAAAAAAAGCGCCTTAAGCGCTTTTTTTCATTTTACTTAAAAGTAAAATTATAGAGCTGTGATGTTATCAGCTTGAGGACCTTTTTGACCTTGTGAAAGAGTGAACTCTACACGTTGGCCTTCAGCTAAAGTTTTGAAACCTTCGCTTTTGATTGCTGAGAAATGTGCGAAAACGTCTGGACCATTTTCTTGCTCGATGAAACCAAAACCTTTAGACTCGTTGAACCACTTAACTGTACCTGATACGATGTTAGACATAGTATTATTCCTGATATAAAAATTAAATTGTGCCCTAATGGGCGGTGTAGCAAAAAATGAGATGGTACTTAAAAACTTCAGGACGGTACTACAAGTATTACTTATACAACAACGAAATGGAGATTTATAAATTATCATGCTTTCTTTCTAGCTGCGCACTACTATATAGAGTTACAGACTCAAGTCAACCCTTAATGCGATTTAATTTATAAAATAGCTTAAGCAGCCCGCTTTATAAATTAAGTACTTGTTTAAAGAGCTTAAAATTCAAATTCTAGTGCCATTCTAAAGCTATGATTTTTCTCTGACTGGCTGATTTCAGTAATAAAACCGGCTTCCCACTTTAATTGTTTTTGCCCATCAAAGCGATGTAACCCTATAAATCCGGGGCCAATACCGACAAAGTCTTCGCCAAGATAAACCTCAACCGCGGGCTGAAAAGCAGACAAATAGCGGTAGCGATATTGCGCTCTAAATTCGCTTTCCCACTCATTTTGTATATCTTGGCCCCACTCGTACACTAAAAATGCATTCATAGTGAGACTTGCACGACCAAACTCTTTTTCAATCACAAAACCGGTGGTTGCTTCGTATGCGTCGGCGTCATGCTGTTTTTCAAATTCAAATAACGCGCCCCAATCAGCCCATAGCCTGCCCTGCTCTATTAACTGCCAACGAAGTTCTAACTCATACGCTTGCAAGCCAAAGTCACCATTATCATCGCGCTCGCCCACTAAATAGCCTTCCAATGCCATGGTGTCGTTAATTGCGCCGCCTAAGCCAACGCGCTGCGCTAAAATATTACCACTGTCGGTTTGATGTGATACAAGCCGCCACTCTAGCTCGCGCTCAAACGGCAAAACATACGGATGATAAACTTTATCAACCACTATGCCATCAGCATAAGTCAGCTTAGGTATTAATAAACAAAAACCAATTAATACAGTGGCTGCAAATAGGTTTATTGCTTTCATGATTGTTCCTTAGTTATTGATTTAGGAATAAAATAACAAACTGATAAAAATAACACGCTGCTCAGCACATAACTTAAAACACTGGTTAAATTAGGCGTAGCCTCATAACCGATAAGTGCGCGCAAAACCCGTCCAAACTCTGAGTTTTCAGTTAAAATAGCACGTAAATCCCATACGGTTGCCGTTGTTGCTATCAAATCAATTTGGCTCGCCAAATCAAGTGCCACAACCAGTTTTGCCGCACTGTTTAACGCTAACAATACCAATAAAGGAATAAGCCCAAAGCGCTGTTTGATTGCACCCAATAAAAAATACAACAACACACTAAAGCTACTGCATATCCCTAAGCCTAAAAAAGTGCCAATAAATAAGCTTTGTGCTGCTTCGTTGTTTTGCCAAAAGCCAATCAGGTAAATAATGTAATGACTTAAATAAAGAGTCATTACGCTGATAATCGCAATCATAAATGCAGGCGTTGCTTGTTTAATGGCGTAGTACAGCGCACTGATAAACACTAAAACACATAAAGCAATTTGGGTATATTCTAAACCCTGATAGTCGAACAAGGGACTGATTAGCGGAGCACTTTTTACAAATAAAAATGATAGCCCCACACCTAAAACAAGCATCCCCAGTACCTTCACTAAACTTTGCCTGGCAATCACTTGGAGTAAGATAAGTAAAATGGCTACCGGCAATAACTGATTGAGGCTCATCACAAGGCTAGTTATTAGCATCAGAACCCTCCTTTTCGGTCGCTATTACAGCACCACGCGCCGTATTGGGTGAAAACTCGCCAAAAAATTCATAACGCCCAGGAGTTAACGGCCCAATATAAATAACGCTTTTGCGATTAGGGTAAAGTACTTTCTCTCGGTTGAGATCGAAACTGTCGAATTCTTCAGGCGTACTATCTTGATTTTCGATTAACAAGCGTACCTTTTTATTGGCTGGCACCACGATTTCTGCGGGATAAAACAAATGATCTTTAAGTACAATAAGATAGTCTTTACTGACGGCGTTAAATGATAAAAATACGCAACAATATAAATAGGGGCGAATAAGTCGTTTAATCACATTTAGCTCCTGCAAAAACTACCTGTACTTTTAAGCCGCCCAAATCGCTGTCTGTTAAATTAATTTCAGCGCTATAAATAGCAATAATATGCTGGACTATTGCCATGCCTAAGCCCGCACCTTGTTCACCCGAAGGATGTTGGTCGCCGCCAACGCGATAAAAACGGTTAAATATCCGTTGTTTTTGATCGTCAGTCATACCTGGACCGCTGTCTTCTATTTGCCAAATACGCTGCCTGTGCATCTGCTTTAGGGTAATTTTTATTTGTCCGTTTGCAGGCGCGTACTTTATAGCATTACTCAGTAGGTTTGAAATCAACGTCACTAAGGTAAACTCATCACCGTTAATAGTAAAGTCATCTCCCTCAAGGCTAATAGTGTGATTTTTAACCTCTATTTTTTCATATAGTTGGCTAACTACTTCTTGCGTGATCGCTAATAATGACTGTTCTTTAAACTGCTTTTGCCACTGCTCTGGCTGAGTACGCCCTAGTATTAGCATTTGCTCCACTATATTGGTGAGTCGATTAATACCTTGAGTCATGGCTTGTAATTCTTGGTTATCGCCTTGTTGGGCGGCCAAATTATGCACATTAATTTTTAAACTGCTCAGGGGAGTACGTAATTCATGGGCGGCATCTGAAGCAAAAAAACGTTCTCGTAAATAGGCCGTTTCTACGCGTTTAAATAAGTCGTTTAAGCGGCTGATCACTGGTTTTATTTCTTCATCCGTCACCTGCCAATTGATCGCTGTGAAATCATTTGCTTGGCGCAGAGCTAACTGTTTTGATAAACGGGTTAACGGTGCCAGTGCATATTTAACAAAAAAGCTAATAAATAGCGCAAGCAAAGGAACCGCCCATAACATGGGTAACATGGCTGATAAAATCACCGCCTCGGCAAGCTCAAACCGCTTAGTAATCGGCTCGGCAACAATAACGGTGCGTAAAGAAGTAGCAAAAACGAATACCCGCATTCGCTGCCCTGCAATATTAAGCGTTTGAAAACCCGCTTGATACTGGCTCAAATCAAGATTTAATTCGTCAGAACCGCTAAGTAGCTCACCACTTTGCCAAATTTGATACAGTAACTGGGCGCTTTCTTGCATTTTTGGCGCCATAGCGTTTATAGATAGAGGCTGTTGCATCAAGACTCCAGCCACCACTTTTAGCTCACTATCGAGTAATTGCTCACCATGGCTCATACTTTTTTGATAGCCTTTGACTAAAGCTAAAAAGCAAGTTAACACCATCATTGACAGTAAGATAAGTGTTAAACGCTTACGAATTGACATAGAGTATGGTTACCTTTGTAAATTCAAGTTTGTGCAATCTAGGGACGTTTTAATCACGTGAGCTATCTCTTTCCCACGACATAGCCAATACCACGGAGAGTTTTAATAAAATCGCTGGGGAATTTTTTTCGTAGGTGATGAATATGCACCTCAATGGTGTTAGAGCCAACCTCTTCACCCCATTGATAGAGTTTATTTTCTAACTGCTGCTTAGATTGCACGCGACCTTGGTTTTCCAGTAACGCTTTTAGCAGCATGTACTCTTTTCGCGGTAGAGAAAGTAGCTCATCGTTAAGTGTGACACTGTGCGCTGACGTATCCATAGTAACATCACCACATTGTAATATGCTCGACTGAGCTTGATTTACACGTCGGCTCGCTACGCGCAAGCGAGCAAATAATTCGGCTGGTTCAAATGGCTTAGCTAAATAATCATCAGCCCCCATATCAAGCCCTTGCACTTTGTCATCTATGCTACTGCGAGCGGTTAGTATCACCACCGGAATGACTTTTTTTTGTGCTTTTATGTGCTTTAAAATTTGCGAACCATCACCATCAGGTAAGCCTAGGTCAAGTATAACCAACTCTATTTCGCCACTGCCTAAACATTGCAACGCATGCTTAACCGTTGCGCTGTGTTCTACACTGTAGCCTTCTTGGCGCAATGAGCGGCAAAGCCCTTGCGCCACAAGATGATCATCTTCAACTAATAATAAATGCATTGTTTTTTTTGTTATCTCTTTAGTTTTTTATCAACTTTAGCTAATAATTGGCTAATTGCTTGCTGACGATATTTGTCCGCTTTAGCGCGAGTATCACGAATACCGGCCGCTTGTGCAACTAACAAATGGGCTTTGGCTTGCTTATATTCACGTTCGTCGTATAAAAACTCACCATACAAGTAATTAGTATCAATGCCCTTTTGATTAAAAGCGAGTGCTTGCTTAAAAAACTTATCGGCGGTGTCATCATCACCAAAGCCTATTGGCCACCCCGGTACTTTACTGTATAAGGTTGCTAGGCTGGCATACGCTGAGCCACCTAAAGCACTGTCGTCTATTTTAAGGGCTTGCTCTAATGACGCTTTTGCATCTTTAGCATAGCCCAGCGCCCCTAACCCACCCTTTGCGCCAGCAAAACTGGCCAGTACAATGCCGTTCCACGTATAGCTATTTGCTGAATCAGGGTAGCTTTCAATAAATTGAGCACTTTGCTCACTTAGTTGAGTAAAGGCTTTGATTTGTGCATCATCTTTAAGCTCATAATTAGCAACCGCCCACTGCTGTTGAATAGCGAGTAAATCGCTTTGTTCGTCTGCAAATACCGGCGATGAAAACACACTAATAATGCTTAAATAAGCTACTAAAGTAAATTTTTTCATAATAAATCCTCTATTAACCTAAAAACTGTTTTATTTTAGGGAGCTGTTTAGCAATTGCGTTATCCACAATACGTGGAAAAACACCATTGATACGTGCAAAAAGTTTCTCAGGAAAACCAATAAATCGTCTGGTTTTATTTGAGTTTAATAACGCAACTAACTCATCAGCCACCAACTGCGGGGAGTCCATTTGATTACCAAGCGCCTTATTCATTGCTCGTGTTTGTGCATCATTAATATCTGTATCGGTTGCTCTTGGTGCTAAATAACTAACTTTAACGGGTGTATCTGAAAGCTCTCGTGATAGCGCTTCGCTAAAACCACGTAAACCGAACTTACTAGCACAGTAAAGTGTTTGATATGGGTAACCTATACTGCCAAATGACGACCCAACATTAACTATGGAGCCTTTATTCGCATGCAATTGCGCTAAAAACAGCTGACATAATTTCATAGGGACGGCTAAATTAGTGCTCAGTAGATTATCAATTTGCTCACTACTCGATGCACTTAAGCTTTGCATTACATTAATGCCTGCATTGTTTATGAGTAACTTAGCGCCCCCTAATTTTTTGGCTTTAATGGCGAGTGCCAACATGTTTTCTGCAACGGTTAAATCTCCCACAAAAGTCATACTCCCTGGGCACTGGCTACTTAGCGCATTTAGCGCATCGCCATTACGCCCTACTAATAGTAATTGCCAACCTTGTGCGTGCAATGTTTTGGCAATCGCTTGGCCAATTCCCCCAGCGGCTCCTGTTAACACACATAAGCCGGTATTCATGCGTGTTGCTCTTGTGCTGATGCTTTAAAGAACGGCTCGTCATCTAAAGCGCGAAAAATATCACCGTACAAACGATAAAAACATTTTGCGCCATGTAAAATAGCTTGCTGATCGGCCTCATTAGTAATTTTGTTCATCAAGTTTTCAAAAAACTTTACGTGCTCTATATCAAGCGCACCATGAGAGGTTAAATAGCTAAATGCTTTTTTAGGTAAACCAACAGCATCAGCAATATTTGAAGCTGCGCCATCAGCCAGTGCAATTGAAGTCCCTTCGAGTACATGAACCATGCCAAAAAAGCTTAATGGATTTTTACGAGCGATACTGTCATAGGCATACGAGACCATCATTTCGGTAGCAAATTGTGGCTTACTATGGCGCACGCTTTCTTTATCAAAACCACACGCGGCAATATCGTTAAGCACCCATTCTTGATGGCCAATTTCCTCTTCAATGTATTCGGCTACGGCTTCACGTAACCATTCTTGTTCGTCGGTCAAACGGGCACCTAACGACATCATTAATGGCACAGTGTGTTTTACATGATGGTAGGCTTGCGCTAAAAATGACGCATACTCTTCAAGTGATGCTTGGCCTTTAAAAACGCGCTGTATAATTGGCGCAGCTAATAAGTACTCACGCTCGTTTTGAGTTTGTGCTTTTAATGTATTAAAAAAATCAGTCATGGATTACTTCTCCAAGTCGGTAAAATTGTTCAAAAATAAGGTTAAATTGCTGGCTAATAGCCTGGCGCTTAGGACGATTATTGGTCGTTAGTAACCCTTGCTGAACACTTAAAGGCTGAGCTAACCGATGCCACTTTTTAACTTGTGCATAATCGGGTAACTGTTGATTTATAAATTTCATATGCTCACTGAGTTGTTGCTCACTCAACTCAGGGATTGCATAAATAATCGCGGTTAAAAAAGGTTTGCCTTCACCAAAAGCAACGGCTTGTATAATCGCGCTTTGACTCAATATTAATGACTCAGGCCATTCAGCACTCACATTACGGCCCATGCTGGTAATAATCAGGTTTTTAAGTCGCCCTTTTATAAACAGCTTATTGCCATGCTGGGTCACTAAATCGCCTGTTGCATACCAGTTATTTGGGTTATGCGGCGCTTGATTTAAATACCCTAAAAATAGCTCACCCTTTATGTACAACTGGCCTTTTTCGATTTTGGTTTGTATGTGCGGTAATACAGTGCCGGCACTCTTTAAATCATCATTTTTGGGCGTATTTAAACTTACAACGGATGCCGCCTCTGATAATCCATACCCCTGATAAACAGGTAAATTAAGCTCTCTGGCGGTGACAATTAAAGCATCACTCACGAGCGCTCCGCCAACTGCAATAAACTGTAATGACTTTGGCGGCTGCCAACCTTGTTTTGCAAACGCAATTAAACACGTTAATAACTCAGGCACTAAAATAAGGGTGTTAGGTTTTACACTGTCAATTGCCCTAATTAGTTTTTCAGGATTTTTTAACCCTGAGCCAACAAAACCCAATTCGTTTAACGGCATTAAATGTACACAACCGCCACTTAATAATGGTGCATAAATACCTGCAATATTTTCCAGTAATACAGGTAATGGCAATAAACATAAGTGAGTTGGTTTACTTATACCTATTTGCTCACATAACGACTGTGCAACTTGCATTTGGCTATGAGTTGATAAACACACACCTTTTGGCTCGCCTGTAGAGCCTGACGTGAAGGTGATTTTTTGCGTGCCCTCAAAGTAACTAATTGGTTCTTTAACGTTGAGCTGATAAATATATAAAGTGTAATGATCAAACAAAGTAATAGACAATGTATGCGCACCCAAAGAAAGCCTTGGCATATCACTTATGAACAGTTGTGCACCACACTGTGCCAACACATATTGCGTTTGTTGTTGACTAAAGAAATGGGCAATCGGTATAGCCACTTTATTAGCAACGCTGGTCGCAGCATCAAGTACCAACCAAGCAGGTGTGTTATCAAGTTGAAATGCAATTGCATCAGCATCTGAATTTGCAAAAATTTCCGCAACTTTATTAATTTCTTGAAGCAGCTCAGTGCCTGTTAACTGTTGTGTTTGATTCGCAAAATGCGCGACAACCGCCGGCTGAATAGCTAAGTCATTTAAGCTATTTAACATACTTATACCGTCTCCAGCGCGTTGATTAATGCCGTAATTCCATTTGCATTTTGTTGTTTAATATCAAGTAGCATTGGCGTATTAAGTACCTGTAGATGTGCTTGATCTAAATTAACAATGCATACTGTAGGCTGGTTAGCGTAGTAGCTTCCCCAGCTTTTTGGTTGCTCAACAACACTGCTGTTAGCCAATGCAATTTCATTACACGTTACCCCTAATAAACGCAATAAAGCGCGTACATGTTTGGTGGCACAAAAAACCAAATTAGTAGCACCAATAGCTCTTAAAGCTTCATTAACAATAATAAAATGCGATAACGTGGCTTTTCTGTGTGTTGAATAGAGATTACCTAACTCAAACACTTTACTGCGCTGTGTGCCCATTGGTAAAAACTGCTCAATGGGCGCTGCTAAATATTGCTCAATAAATAAAGGAGAGGTGGCGTTTCTAAGCCCTAATGTGCAATGCCCTTGCTGAGTTTTATACTGACAGAGTAATGGCATAAATGAAGTTAGGCTGGCATTATACGCAGCTAAAAAACCTTGTTTTACTGTATCTTCAAGGCGCTGACGGTGTTCATCACATTCTCTCGCGCTCACACACTGTGTGAACGACTGAAAAAGTGCTGATGATGACTGTTGTTGTTGAGCTAGTTGCATAAAAGCATCGCCTGTATTAAATCTATAGGTAGAATTTAATAGGCGAAACTTAAATAAAACTTAAGGTAAATTAATTTTTTAAAAAATTTAATTTAGACTGGCAATAACGGTTTTATTACGGCCCGTTTCTTTTGCATGATAGAGCGCTTTGTCAGCACATTTGTATACTTGATCAATATCATCACTGTGCTGCGGCCATGTAGCAATGCCGATGGAGACATTTATACAACCAACTTTGGCCATCGGTGTATTCGCCACTTCATTACGTAACCGCTCAGCAATAACAAACGCACTATCGCTATTTTCGTTCGGTAATATAAGTAAGAATTCCTCCCCACCAGTTCGCGCGACAATATCATCTTTGCGAGATACCTGCTTGATCACACACGTTAAAGTTTTTAGTACCTCATCGCCCACATCATGGCCAAAAGTGTCATTAACCCGTTTAAAAAAGTCGATATCTATTTCTAGAACCGCAAAGGGGATCTGTTCTTGAATTAATTTATCTAACAATAAATACAAACCTCGCCGATTATGCGCACCAGTTAGCGGATCGGTGAGTGCATCTTGGCGTAATTGACCCATTTGCGACTGCAGTATATTAATTCCCTCTAACATGGCTGCTTTAAGTTGCTGACTTTCAAAGTACCAAGATTTAATACTTTTAAGATTCGCTACGTTTTTTTGATCAGTCGATAAATTTGCACTGTCAGCTAGTAACCTAAGGGGCTTAGCAATAAAATGCGCTAACACACCAATCAATACAAAAGTAATTAATACAATTGGTAGCATTCGCTTAAGCACCAGCCCTTGAAAAGTATCTAACGTGGCAAGTGTTGCCACCTCACTACGCTGGGCAACTACGCCCCAATTAGCAAGTTTAACGGGCGAATATCCAGCAAGCATAGACACGCCTTGGCTATTTAAAACCCGGGCGTATCCATCTTCGCTTTGCAAAACACGCTCTATTACTGGGTTATTAATGACTTGTTCGCCAATCCGCTCAGTCTCAGGATGATAAAGTAAGGTTTTATTATCAGCCACCACATAAAAGTATGCCCCGCCATCGTAACTATGCTGTTTTAATAAGGCGTTTAAAATGCTCTGTTGCTCTAAATAAAAGCTACCGCCAATATAGCCATAGTAGTTACCCATCTCGTCAAATAAAGGATAAGAAAGTACAACAATTAAGTTATTCGCAAGCGATACATAAGGACGACTAACTAATGGACGCTGTAGTTTAAAGGCTTGTTTAGATTGAGTTGAATTAACGGTTTTATTAATAATATTTAATGAAACAGGTGAGGCCGCTTTAACGACACCTTGCATGTTAATTGCTACCGAATTAAAGCTATGTGTTTGGTTTAAAAGGCGGTTGGTTTCAGCTTGGAGTAACGCAGTATTGGTAATATCTTTAGCAATTATTTTGGCTGAAAACTCAAGTTGCTGCATCGCGGCGGCTAAAAAGTGTTCGGTCGCCGAGGCAAGCTTACTAGCAAATACATGGTTACTTTTGAGAGTATCTTCTATTACCCGTTCTTTTTGTACTTGGTAACTAATGTATGAACCACTGAACAAAATAGTGGCTGTAGCAGTGATAGCTAACAACAGAATTAATTGCCTAAGTTTAAAAGTAAATGGTGATCGAAAACGCAATTTATTATCATCCTAAGCAAATAAAAACGACTGCTATGTACTACATATATCCTAAATATAATACAGAAATTAAACTAAGTAGCCTAATTTTTGTTATTTTTGGAATAACAAAATGACATTTATTATATATGTCGGGTTTTGCAGTTAAGCTCAATAATAGTTAAGCTGCATGCACTTTATTTTTATTTAGCCTTGAGGTGTGTGTTGCTAAATAAGTACCTGTTGTCGTCTTCTCTTTTTTTAATCGGATGTTTCATGTCAATAAAATCTTCTTTTGCCGATTCTGCGCTGTCACTTGAACAACAACTTGGGCAAAAGCTTATGCTCGATTTACGCTATTTTTGTCACCAAGGCAGCAGTGAGCGCTGCAGAACAGCGTTAACTGAATTACCAGATACACTAGCCAAAGCGATTAGCCGTTATAATATTGGCGGGGTTATTTTATTTTCTGAAAACACCCAAAGCATCGAACAAATAATTAGCCTTAATCAGCAACTGCAACAAGCTGCGTCTCAGTCTAAATCAGGCTTACCGCTTTTTATTTCAATTGACCAAGAAGGTGGACGCGTAGCACGACTGCCACGTGATGTGGCCACTTCATTTACCGGTAATATGTCAATTGGCGCCACCTATCCAGAGCATGGCACTTATTTCGCAACTCAAACCGCGAATGTTCTTGCCACGGAGCTCTCAGCATTGGGGATTAATGTAAATTACGCGCCAACCGTTGATGTAAACATGAACCCAGGCAATCCGGTAATTAATGTCCGCTCTTTTAGTGAAAACCCAAATGATGTAGCAGTATTAGGTGCCGCACAAGTTAGTGAATTTGAAAAAAATGGCATTATTAGCGCACTAAAGCATTTTCCTGGGCATGGCGACACCAATGTAGATAGTCATACCGGCTTGCCTAAAGTGATGCATTCAAAAGAGGTGATTTACGCACAAGATTTAGCGCCCTTTAAACACATTATTGAGCAGCACAGTCCGGGCATGATAATGACTGCGCATATTCAGTATCCAGAGCTCGATAGCAGTACCTTGACTAATGTTGATGGCAAACAAATGATCAAGCCCGCGACAATGTCGCGTAAAATCATGACCGATATTCTACGTAAAGAACTTAACTATCAAGGTGTGGTGGTAACCGATGCACTTGATATGGCAGGTATTAGTCACTTTTTTAGTCCAACTCAAGCAATTATAAACACCTTTGCCGCTGGGGTTGATATTGCGCTTATGCCAATAGAGATTAGAACGCCAGATGACATTAAAAAGCTCGATGTTCTCATTGAGTCATTAGTCAGTGCGGTTAAATCAGAGCAACTAAACGCACAGGAAATTGCGCATTCAGCACAGCGTATTATCTCACTTAAAAGTAAATTTAAATTAAACGCTTCGCCTGTTCCCATCAAAGCATTAGCCAATGCCAAGCACATTATTGGTAATAAAGCACATCGCGAATTAGAAGCGTCACTGGCCTTAGCGGCGATCACCCAAATAAAAAATAACAACAACACCTTGCCACTTAAGCTTACTGCTGGCCAACACATTCATATTATTATGCCCGATACGCGTAAATGTATGGCCATACAACAAGCCATAATGACGCTCAGCTCACACGCATTAGTTTTTAGCTGTAGCAGTTTACAAGGTTTTGACCCTGTTGATGCTCAGCGTAATATAAACCAAGCTGATATTATTATTGCCGGGAATGCCACGCCTAATCAAAGCGCAGTGGAAATTGGCGGGATGGATGATTTAGCCGATAACCCAGACTTTGCCCTCAATAACGCAGAGCAACCTAAAGCACTTGAATCATTACTTAAAATGGCTAACAAGCAACAAATACCCACCGTGTTTATTAGTTTGCGAGCTCCTTATGATATTGCGCAGTTTGGCGACTCTGCCGATGCAGTATTAGCTTCATATGCTTATAATATTGACGTAGACAAAAACGAGCAAGTATCTGGGCCTGCATTTACAGCACTTGCTAAAGTATTACTCGGTCAAGCCTCTGCTAAAGGCAGCTTACCGGTAACTATTAAACAATCAAAGAGCCACTAATATGAAACTCAATTGTGATTTAGGTGAAAGCTTTGGCGCGTGGAAAATGGGGCTTGATGATCAAGTAATGCCGCATATTGATATGGCAAACATTGCCTGTGGTTTTCATGCGGGCGATCCTAGTGTTATGGCCAATACTCTTAAGCTCGCTAAACAGCATAATGTTATGATTGGCGCTCACCCAAGCTACCCCGATAAACAAGGATTTGGCAGACGCTCAATGAACCTAAGTGTGGCCGAGCTCACTCAGTGTTTACACTACCAAATAGCTGCCCTTGATGGTATGGCAAAGGCACAAGGATTAACCCTTAGCTATGTTAAACCCCACGGTGCGCTTTACAACGACATGATGAAACACCAGCCATTACTTAGTGCTGTGATGGGCGCAGTTGCCAGCTACCCTGCTGACCTAAAATTAATGATACTGGCCACGGCCGATGCTAAACACCACCATACAATGGCACGTCATCTTGGACTAACGCTTGTTTTAGAAGCGTTCGCAGACAGGCTATATACAGATCAAGGGCACCTAGTAGCAAGAAATATAGCAGGCAGTGTGCATGATAAAGCAGCATTATTGGCACAAGTTAAACAGCTTTTAACTAGTAACAGTGTGACTACCCAGTCAGGAAAATCGTTAAAACTTAACGCCGATAGTATTTGTGTGCACGGTGATAACGCCCAAGGTGTTGCGCTTATTGAAGATATTAAGGCACTTTGCAGCGCAAGCGTATAACTTCCTCTAAGCTGTAAACCCCCTTTACAGCTTTTACTTTCTTTTATCACTTTCATTCATTGGTAGTTTTAAATACTGGCTTCGTCGCATCTGACTGTTAATTATCCCTCTCCTACCCTCTAAATAGAGCTGTGATTTAAAACAGGGATAAATAATGAAAACGTTTTTAGCTATGAGTCTTATACTGGGCAGCAGTCAATTAGCTGTTGCCAATATCGACACATTACAACTTCAAGATATCTTTAATCTTGAATATACCAACCAAATAGACATAACAGAAGACGGTAAAACATTGTATTTTTCTGCTAATCGCAATGAAAATAATGAATTGAAGCCCACTAACACTGAGCTCTATCAACTCGATTTAGACTCTCTAGCCATTTTCCCTCTAACTGAGCGTAATGGGCCCGATCAACAACCTAAAGTGTCACCCGATGGCAAATACCTTGCCTATACAGGGTATGACGACAAGCGTACTAATTACGAAAACACCCAACTCTATATTCGCGATTTAAAAACAGGGAATACTCACAGCCTAACCACCGATTTTGATAGAAGTGTTGGCCAAATTAAGTGGAGCGCGAACTCAAAAGGGCTTTATTTTAGCTATGCCGATGAAGGGCAAACTGCGCTGGCTTATCAACCTCGAAGTGGCAAACGCAAAGTGATTACCGAACAAATAGGCAGTGTTGCGTTTGGTCGCCCTTATTCCGGTGGCGATTTCGATATTAGTGAAAATGGTCATGTTGCATTTACATTGGCCGATACCCAGCGTCCTGCTGATGTAGCCACAATAAAGCGTGGTAAAGCGCAGCGCTTAACTGATTTAAATTCTGATGCACTCGCAACCAAGCAACTCGCTGAGGTTGAAGAATTATGGCTTAAATCAAGCCACGATGAGCTGCCAATACAAGGCTGGGTTGCTTACCCACCGGGTTTTGATAAATCAAAAAAATACCCACTAGTGCTTGAAATTCATGGTGGCCCTGTCGCTAATTATGGCCCGCACTTTAGTGCCGAAGTACAACTATTTGCCGCTAAAGGGAACGTGGTTTTATACATGAACCCACGTGGTAGTGATTCATACGGTAAAGAGTTTGCGCAAACCATTCATCATAATTACCCAAGCAATGACTACGATGATTTAATGACGGGTGTTGATGCACTCGTTGCCAAAGGGTTTATTGATGAATCTAAGTTGTTCGTAACCGGTGGTTCTGGCGGCGGTGTATTAACCGCGTGGATTGTAGGTCATACAGATCGCTTTGCTGCAGCTGTGGTTGCCAAACCAGTAATTAATTGGATCAGCTTTGTACTCACTGCCGACTTCTATCCTTTCTTTGCCGATTATTGGTTTCCGGACAAACCTTGGGATCATATTGAGCATTACATGAAACGCTCACCCATCAGTTATGTTGGCAATGTTAAAACCCCAACCATGTTACTCACGGGTGAGGCAGACTACCGTACGCCTATTTCAGAAACAGAGCAGTTTTATCAAGCCTTAAAATTGCAGGGGGTTGATACCGCGATGGTGCGTATTCCAAACGCTTCACATGGTATAACTGCCCGTCCATCAAATTTAATGACTAAAGTGGCTTACATTCAGTGGTGGTTTGATAAGCATTCGAAATAAAACGTAGAGTTATGAGTAACGAGCTATACAAGCTCGTTGCTCGAAGCTCACAAGTGTAAACCCCCTTTACAGCAATAATGTGAGTAATCCCTTACATACTTTAGCTAAATATCGGACTTAGCTTCAAACTGAGTTGGTAAAAATTCGGTTTATACTAACTTAACCCCTTTGAGTTAGTAAAAAATCGGTTTGAGTCACTGTTTATAAGCCCTCAGTTAGTAAAAAAATGTTTTATAAGTAGCGACAGTTAGTAAAAAATCGGTTTATTACTTTCTAAACCCTAGTTAAAAATCTTTAAATTAAGCGTTTAGATGCTCAAATTGAAGGTTAGAAAGACAAATCCCCCCCTTTAATAATAAAAATGGCCGTTATTAGCATGGTTAGTTAAAACCTGATCTGTATTTTAACTAGCTAGTTAAATCGTGATCTGCTTTCACTATGTTAGTTAAACTCTGATCTATATACGGCAAAAACAGTTAATTTATTGTGCTTACACGTGTCAAAGCGTAATCAACATAAAGTCCTCACAGCCAAGCATAAACATCCTTTAAATTTATTTACACTCTTAACCTGCATTGCATCCCTGAATAACTAGCTAGTAAAATACTGATCTATTAAATTTTGCCTTTATGCAAGCATAAAAAAAGGGCCTTGCGGCCCTTAAGTAACACTATCTAGTTGAATTAGAATTGGTTCATGGTGTTAGCTTCACCACCGGCTTTAAGTGCATTCTCGCCAGAGAAGTACTCTTTGTGCGTATCGCCAATGTTAGAGCCTGCAAGGTCTTGATGCTTAACTGACGCTTGTTCACGACGGATTTCTTGACGCTGTACATCACGTACATAAGCCAGCATACCTAAGTCACCAAAGTAACCTTCAGATAGAATATCTGTGCTTAATGCTGCTGTGTGGTACGTTGGTAACGTGATTAGGTGGTGGAAAATACCCGCTTCACGTGCACCATCGCGTTGGAAGTTTTGTACCAGTAAGTCTGCAGCTGCAGCAAGCTCTGTTGAATCCATTTCTGGAGCCATAAGCGCTTTGTTATCATCAATACTTGGGTAAGCGCTAAGGTCACGACCTGCTTCTTGCCACTCTTGGTATACTTGCTCACGGAACTTAAGCGTCCAGTTGAACGACGGTGAGTTGTTGTATACTAATTTAGCATCTGGAACTTGTTCTTTAACGCGATTTACCAGCTCTGCAATTTGTTTTACGTGTGGTTTTTCTGTTTCAATCCACAGTAAATCAGCGCCCGACTGTAGGCTAGTTACACAATCTAGTACTACACGGTCTTTTTCAGTGCCTTCGCGGAACTGGTATAAACCATTGTCTAGGCGTGTAGGCTTACAAAGTTGGCCATTAAGCTTCATTGCTGTTTCGCCTTCATTCAAGTCATCAACACTGTTTACTGGGGTTGTTTCTAAAAATGCATTGTATTGGCTTGCTAAGTCACCTGGTTTTTTTGAAACCGGTACTTTTTGCGTAAGGCTTGCACCTAGTGAATCGGTACGCGCAACGATAATACCGTTATCAATACCTAGCTCTAAAAACGCGTAACGTACTGCATTAATTTTAGCTAAAAAGTCTTCATGAGGAACGGTCACTTTACCTGCTTGGTGACCACATTGCTTAGCGTCTGATACTTGGTTTTCGATTTGAATAGCACATGCACCCGCTTCAATCATCTTTTTAGCAAGTAGGTAAGTCGCTTCTTCGTTACCAAAACCGGCGTCAATATCAGCAATGATTGGCACAACATGCGTTTCAAAGTTATCAATTTTATTAAGCACTGCTTGAACGTCGCCGCCGTTTGCTTTTGCATCGTCTAGCTCGTTAAATAAATGGTCAAGTTCACGTGCATCCGCTTGCTTTAAGAAGGTGTAGATTTCTTCGATAAGTGCAGGTACTGATGTTTTCTCGTGCATACTTTGATCTGGAAGTGGACCAAACTCAGAGCGAAGCGCTGCAACCATCCAACCACTTAGGTATACGTAACTGCGTTTAGTTGTTTTTTGATGACGCTTGATTGCCATCATCATTTGTTGCGCAGTAAAACCATGCCAACAACCTAAAGACTGTGTGTACTGGCTTGTGTCTTTATCGTATGCAGCCATGTCTTCACGCATGATGTCTGCTGTAAATTGTGCAATATCAACACCAGAGCGAAAACGATTTTGTAAACGCATACGTGTTGCGTATTCAGGATTAATTGTTTTCCATGCACTGCCTTGTGATTGGCATAATGTTGCTAGTGTATCTGTTTCGCCTTGATATGTTGTCATAATAAAGTCCTTCGAACGGGTATTAATATTTATTGTTGAGAGAGTGACTACATCACGTTAGCTCTGTAGCGCTTAATTAAACATTAGGCTTATTTTTTAGATTTAGTAAATTTATAGTTTTTATTGCGGCTATACATATAGTGAATGACTAAAAGGCATTCAAAGCCACTTTTTTGCGATATGGTAGGTGTACGCATATAAAAAATTGCACACTGTCGGACCGTTTAAGGATATTAATTATGAGCCACACTCTCACCCATTCAGGACTCAGCGTTGATAAGCAACTTGCTGAATTTGTTAAAAAACAATTATTACCTGGTACCCATCTTGATGAACACCAGTTTTGGAAAAGCTTTGCCCACATAGTGCAAACACTTACACCATTGAACAAATCACTACTGGCTAAACGTGAACAGCTACAAAAGCAAATTGATGACTACCACCTTGCAAATAAAAATGCTGACCAAGCTCAGTATCAAGCGTTTTTAAAAGATATTGGCTACCTAGTTGATGAGCCTGAAAACTTTAGTATTGAAACTCAAAATGTAGAGCCAGAAATAGCGTTGACTGCAGGGCCACAGCTAGTGGTGCCGGTTAGTAATGCACGCTTTGCGCTTAATGCTGCTAATGCACGTTGGGGGTCGTTATACGATGCTTTATATGGAACCGATGTTTTAAGCGAAGACGACGGCGCCGAAAAAGGCAGCCAATACAACCCTGTTCGTGGCTTTAAAGTAATGGCTTACGCAAGGCAGTTTTTAGACAAAGCATTACCGCTTGAAAATGGCTCGCATATTGAAAGCACTAACTATTCTATTGTTGACGGCGCCCTTGCTATTACCCTGCGCGACAGTTCGCACACCACACTTAAAAACCCTGAGCAACTGATTGGCTATCAAGGTGAAGCACAAAACCCGAGTGTTATTTTACTTAAAAACAATGGATTGCATATTGAGCTGCAAATAGACCATCACCATCCTATTGGTCAAGCAGATAAAGCAGGGCTAAAAGATGTGGTGCTAGAAGCCGCACTAACAACCATTATGGATTGTGAAGACTCGGTTGCCGCGGTAGATGCAGAAGATAAAGTACAAGTTTACAAAAACTGGCTTGGTTTAATGCAAGGCAACTTGGTTGAAACGTTTAGAAAAGGCGACAAAATGGTCGACCGCACGTTACAAGCTGACCGACAATATACAGGACTTGATGGCCAAAAACTGACCCTCAAAGGGCGCAGTATGATGTTTGTGCGTAACGTGGGACATTTAATGACAAATCCAGCCATTACGGATGTAAGCGGCAATGATGTGTTTGAAGGCATTATGGATGCCATGTTCACCGCAACAGCTGCTTTGCACGATTTAAACACTAAAAACACGATTAAAAATTCAACCGCGCAAAGTATTAATATTGTAAAACCGAAAATGCATGGCCCTGATGAAGTCGCCTTTGCTAATACCTTGTTTGGTATGGTTGAAGAGGCACTGAGTTTGCCTAAAAACACCCTTAAAATGGGTATTATGGATGAAGAACGTCGTACATCAGCCAACTTAAAAGCCTGTATTCATGCAGCAAAAGAGCGTGTTGTGTTTATTAACACTGGCTTTTTAGACCGCACTGGCGATGAAATTCATACCTCAATGCAAGCGGGAGTTGTGCTGCCGAAAGCGGCTATTAAAGCACAGCCTTGGATCAGCGCTTACGAAGATCGCAACGTTGATATTGGCCTAGCCTGTGGCTTAAGCCATAAAGCGCAAATTGGTAAAGGTATGTGGGCAATGCCTGATAAAATGGCGATGATGATGGAGCAAAAAATAGCGCATCCTCAATCTGGCGCAAATACCGCTTGGGTGCCCTCCCCTACTGCCGCCACATTACACGCAATGCATTATCATGATGTTGATGTATTTAGCCTGCAGCAAAGCATTGCCACGCGTCAAATAGCAAGCCTAGAGAGCTTACTTACACCGCCGCTCATGCCAAACCCTGAAACGCTATCAAAAGAAGATATTCAAAGCGAGCTTGAAAACAACGCGCAAGGTATTTTAGGGTACGTAGTACGTTGGATTGACCAAGGAATAGGCTGCTCTAAAGTGCCTGACATTAATCATATTGGTTTAATGGAAGACAGAGCCACCTTACGTATTTCAAGCCAACATATCGCCAACTGGCTACATCATGGTGTATGTAGCAAAGAGCAAGTACAAAAAGTGATGGCAAAAATGGCTAAGGTTGTTGATGGCCAAAATGAACATGACAGCCTTTACATTCCCATGGCAACTAATGAGCAGACATTAGCTAAAAGTATTGCGTATCAAGCTGCTTTAGCACTGGTATTTGAAGGGGTTAGTCAACCGAGCGGTTACACAGAGCCGCTACTACACAGCTACCGCTTGAAATATAAAGCACAGCACTAACTTAAAACTTAACCTAAAAATAAAAAATCAATAAGCTGATTTTTTTTATAACGCTAGTGAATAATCACTATTCACTAGCTACGAATTAATTTTTAATAGTCGCGTTGTGATAAACATTTTGTACGTCATCGCAATCTTCAAGCATATTGATAAATTTATCAAAATTGGCAATGACTTCTTCATCAGTGATTTCAACATGTACTTGTGGAACGAAGGTAATTTCATCAACTTCAAAGTTAATGCCTTCAAATGCTTCTTCTAATGCCTTTTTAGCTTTAAAGTACTCAGTATGCGGTGCAAATACCGATACCTTGCCATCTTCGGCTTCTACATCAGTCACATCAACGTCAGCCATCATAAGGGCTTCTAACACAACTTCGTCGTCATCGCCTGCAAATCCTAAAACAGCAAGGTGATCAAACATATGTGCTACACACCCAGGTGTACCTATTTTTGAATCTGTTTTAGTAAACGGTAAACGTACATCTTTAATTGTGCGGTTTGGGTTATCGGTTAAACAGTCAACAATCACCATACAATTACCCGGGCCGTAGCCTTCGTAACGGGCTGAAGAGTAATCTTCCCCTGCCCCGCCGGCTGCTTTTTCAATTGCTTTTTCGATTACGTGCGCAGGGACTTGGTCTTTTTTGGCTTTTTCAATTAAGCGGCGCAATGTTTGATTTACATCGGGATCAGGTTCACCACTTTTGGCTGCAACGTAAATTTCTTTACCGTACTTTGAATTTACTTTAGTTTTCGCATTGGCTGTTTTTGCCATCGAATTTTTGCGGACTTCAAATGCTCTGCCCATCTTGTGCCTCTATTGAATACGTTCTGTTTTTGATATTTTACCAATTCAAAGCGTATTGGGCTAGTGGTTCAACATGTTATGCTGTGCAAAAGCAGCGGGGGATTAATTTAAATAATACCCACTGTCATTAAATAAATAAAAACGAAGCTCAATTTAACATAATCAGGGTCTGTTAATCTTTGCGGATTGCTATTTGTTCAAACTAGGGGCAATTTAATCGCGGCGCGAGGTTTGTAACCTAGTGGGCTCGATAACTGCTCCTGCGTTATTCTACTGACTTACATCCATGTAAGAATAAGTCAAAACCGAGCAAAGCTTCCGCGTCCTGCTCACGCCCCTTACCTACATCCATGTAGGCAACAAAGAGTTAATTGCCCCTAGGCAGAACCCTCCGGGCAACGCCTGTTTGGCATTGATGCTGCGTTATCGCCTATTTATGGGGAATAACCACACCACATAGGCTCTGCCTTGCCTAAATACCAAACAGACTGCTGCAAATTCAACCTTGAAAGGTCAACAGACCCTCACTTTTTCAGCATAATTGTCAATTAATGTTACCAATTCATCAAACGCATGAATGACAAAATCGGCTTGCTCGGCATAGGCAGGGGTTAGGGTTGCATCAGGAGCATATAAACAGGCTCGCATTTTTGCATTATGAGCAGCTTGTATGTCATATAAATAATCACCAACGTAAATAACATTATCAACGGGCATGGACCACTGCCTTGCAATCATTAATAAAGCACTCGGATCGGGTTTGGCCGGAGCTTCAGTTCGAGTGAGTACCATTTCTATTGGCAATGGGTTGTGTTGCAACTTTAGTGTGGCCGCTTTATCAAAATTACGTGTAACAATGGCCATAGGTATGTTTTTAGCTTGTAGCGCTTTAACAGCCTCTAAAACGCCAGGTAGAAGCTTAGCCGATTGTGCATCTAACAACTCATGCTGATGCACTATATTCATTGCTTCTTCACGCATATAGGGGGAAGGTAGTTGTTCTATGTGATCGAGTAAGTCTTGCTCTGCAGGGCAACCTACTTGGGCTTTTATCAATGAAAAGTTTAATTCTGAAGATACTAAAGTTCCGTCTAAATCAAAAATAACACCTTTGATTGCCTCAATTTGCGTTTTCATTTCATTCCTTGCGCTAAATAATTAGCTCAGTATGCTAGGTTTGGCTTAGGTTATCTAAACCTTTAATAAAAAGTATATCAATAAACATATAAAAACAGCTCAGTCCATTGAAATTTAATTATAGTTAGTTTGATAACATAATAGTTTGGGTTTGTATAACTGGTATAGTAAAGACTTTACGATGCAATTAATTAACTCGATCAGCTATAAAGGAAAGTGCGCACCCTCTAAAGGTGCGCAATAATAGTGGTTATTTCGGCTCAAATTTCGCTTCAAGCCAGGTATCGTCTTGGCTAAAGTTTAAGGTTTTGATCTGTCCTCGCCCTTCAACGTTCACCATATTCACTTGTGCAGGCCACAAATCACGCAGTGCACCATGACTCATTCTAATGCCCTCAATTTTATCGGGAATAGCAGCTTCTTGGTACACCCAAAAAAACTTACCATCCACTTGTGCACCTACATAATTAAGGGGGAGGGGCTCACCGCTCAAGGTTTGTAAGGCAACATGAGATTCAACATACTTGGCAAAGCGTTTTTGGTCACGCTTGTTACTCATAATATCCACTTTGCCTTTAAACAAGTTACTAACAGCATGCTCTGTATCATGTAAATAAAAACGATGCATCACTTCAATATTGTGCGTACGCTGATTAAATAACACCGTTGTAACGGATGATTTTAATTGATGCGCCATACTTGGCGCAGCAATTAAAAAACAAACAATAATAAGCAAAAAGCGCATTATTATTGATCCTCGTCGTTATTTTTTTCGTCTTTTGGCTCGTCTTTTTTCAGCTCTGTTTTGATATCTTGCATAATATCACGGCTTACTTTTGCCTTGCTCTTTTCACGTTTGTAGACTTCAATACGCGAAGGAATAATACGGCGTGGGTAGTGGTTATTTTCTACATCAACATCCGCTGTTTCCCAACCTGGATCAACCGTTACTGAGGTAAGCGGTTTGTTTTTGTCGGTAATAATCAGCTTTTGTACGTTTTTGTGATTACGACGCCAAATTTCTGCAGGAATATAACGTTCCTCTTTAGTGCCATCTTCATACGTTAGCTCTAAAAGAATTGGCATCACTAAGCCACCAAGGTTTGAAAACTCCATCACGTAGTAGTTTTTGTCTTCTTCTAGCGCGCGATCGAGGGTTTTACGCTCCCACGGTTTTAAGCCTTTTAAAAATTTATTGTATGAATTACGTTCTTTATTGGTAACCGTAAAGCGATCGTTTTCGTCATAAAAATCGGTTACATCTGGGTTTTTCTCAACCCAGGTTTTTTTACCTTCAGCGCGATTACGCTCAACAAATAATGAACTTGGCTTATTTGCTTCAATATCACGTAAACGTTTAAAGTCGATATCAGGGTTTTTTGTGTCTAACCGTAATTGATATACTTTATCAAGCGAGATATCAACATGGTCTGTGGTGTAGAACCAACCACGCCAGAACCAATCTAAATCAACACCTGACGCTTCTTCCATAGTACGGAAAAAATCAGCCGGAGTAGGGCGCTTATATTTCCAGCGCTGAGCATATTCTTTAAACGCAAAATCAAATAATTCACGCCCTAAAATCACTTCACGTAAAATATTTAATGCCGCAGCTGGTTTAGTATAGGCGTTAGGGCCTAAACGAAGCACACTGTCTGATTGCGTCATGATAGGCACTTGAGTCTCTGACTTCATGTACGCCACAATGTCACGTGGTTCAACACCCCAAGGAATGGTTGGATCCCATTCACGCCCAGCCACACCGTCTAAAAAGCTATTTAAACCTTCATCCATCCAAGTCCATTGGCGCTCATCTGAGTTTACAATCATTGGGAAGTAAATATGCCCCACCTCGTGGATAACAACCCCAATTAAAAAGCGCTTTTCTGCTTGAGAGTAAGTGCGTGTACCATCGTCTTGTAAATCTGTACGTGGACCATTAAAGGTGATCATTGGGTATTCCATCCCCCCTACAGGGCCATTAACTGACTGCGCAGTTGGGTATGGGTAATCAAATGAATATTGTGAATACACTTCCATCGTGTGTACAACCGCTTCAGTTGAGTATTTCTTCCATAAGTCGCCACCTTCTTTAGGGAAGAACGACATCGCCATAACGAGTGGTTGTTCATCACCACCTTGCTGGTAACCTTTAGCATCCCACATAAATTTACGTGATGATGCCCAAGCAAAGTCACGAACATTTTCTGCTTTAAAATGCCATGTTTTTGTTTTGTCTGTACCGGCTTTTTCGTTTTCGAGCGCTTCTTCTTCGGTAACAACAAACACAGGGCGTTTTGCTGTTTCAGCTTCTTTTAAACGCTTGCGCTGAGTGCTGGTCAATACCGAGCTTGGGTTATCAAGCTTACCAGTTGCCGATACAATATGATCCGCAGGAACCGTAATTTCAACATCGTAGTCACCAAACTCTAAAGTGAACTCACCACTGCCTAAAAACGGTTTGTTTGTCCATGCTTCGTAATCGGTGTAAGCCGCTAAGCGAGGAAACCACTGTGCCACTAGGAAAATATCGTTACCGTCTTCTTCAAAATGCTCGTAACCTGCTCGTGCGCCTACCGCGTCTTCTTCAACGAGGTTAAACGCAAAGTCCATACTAAACTCAACATCTTTACCGGGTTTAAGTGGGGTATTTAAATCAATGCGCATTAAGGTATCAACCACAGTCACGCGCAGCGCTTTACCACCTTCATCTTTAACATTGCTAATGGTGTAACCGAGTTCATTATCGTTCATAAACTGTTGACGACGTAAATCACCTAAGCTTAACTTAGCAGGCTTTGCATCAGGTTCGTTCTGTAGGGTACTTTTAAATGTTTGCGTGGTTTCTGCAATTGAGTCATTTTTAAAAATATTTTGATCAAGCTGAAGCCATAAATACTTTAATGTATGTGGAGAGTTATTTTTATATTCAATTGTTTGACTCCCCGTTAAGCGACGCTTTTGCTCATCGAGTGTTACATCAATATCGTAGTCAACGCGTTGCTGCCAATAATTTTCAGCAGGGGCACCTGCTGCACTGCGGTAAACATTAGGAGTAGGTAAAGCTTCATCTAGTTGACGAAACTTATCAACATAGCTGCCTTTAGTTTGCTCAACAGATGAGGCAAGCACAGTGCTTGCCATTGCCAAAGGCAATACAAACGCGCTCAGTGTAAGTAAATTTTTCTTCATTGTTAATCCTGATCGATTTTAGTGACGCTACTGTGACAAATTTACAGCTAAGCTTCAATAAAATAGCGATAAAACCCTACTTTTATAGGGTGATATTCCACACCTTTATGTAAATATAAAAAACACGGTTTTACACAACAACATTTAACTAAATTGTTTAGCAATTTACATAAAAAACTAAGCTGTAAAGGGGGTTTACAAAATAGGCTGAGTATCACTAAAAGTAGAGATAAAATGAAAAAACACAGCTATTTTCATTAAAAATACTAAAAAACGCAGTTTTAGGTTGATCTTTACTATGGTTTGTAATTAGAATCGCCCACTTTTTTAATTTGAGGGTACTTTTTTAGTGTTTCTCTCAAATATTTTTTGTTCTAACTAGTCGTATTAAGTGTGGTGAGTTTATGGATTTTTATGTCCTAAAAAAGCAGCAAAAACTAATTGCAATACCTGCAGACGTGCAAAATTGTAAGCAGTATATAAACTCGGGTTATCTGTATATTGATAAAGTCGCTGCTTGTAATGAAACTAATGCACTGCAAGTATTACAAGCTAAAAAAGCCAAAGCATTAAAGTGGCCTTTAACAATCGCGCTCGCTGCTTTGCCCCTTATTTTTATAGCTTGGTATACTTTAACCTAAAGCGATACTTGCATCTTTAATTGCCTTGGGTATATTGGCGATCTTATGATTTTTTAAGAGCGCAAAATGAAAGTTCTTCACACTTCAGACTGGCACCTAGGTCAGCAATTTTATGAACATGATCGCCGTCATGAACACCATGCTTTTTTCTCTTGGCTGTTAACCACCCTCGTTAACCAACAAATCGATTTATTGCTTGTTGCAGGTGATATTTATCATACTGCCACACCGAGTGCTAGCGCCGAAAACCAACTCTATCAATTTATAAAAAACGCCAAAGCCCAGTGCCCACAATTACACGTTGTTATTATTGCGGGTAATCATGACTCCGCTAATCGTATTTTGGCTGCACAGCCCTTATTAGCCCAGTTTGATACTTATGTGGTAGGGCGGTTTGATCCTGCTAAACCCAGTGACGTTGTGATAACGATTAATAACGATGATAAACGCGCTGTGGTACTCGCTATGCCTTTTTTACGCACCAGTGACATAAGCACGCTTAGCCAAACCAAAGATGGCCCTAGTTACGCACAAGGCGTTGCAAAAGCCTATGAACTTGCTCTTGAACATGCGCTAACACTTAACGCTGAAAATACGCCTTTAATTGTTATGGGTCATTTGCATGCAAAAGGCGGTAATATTTCCAATGACTCTGAACGTAATTTGGTCATTGGCGGTGAAGAAGCTATTTCAGCGTCGGTATTTGGTAAACATGCCAATTACGTCGCACTAGGCCATTTACATAAAGCCCAACTAGTAGCTAGAAATGAGCAAATACGTTACTGCGGCACGCCTATTCCAATGTCGTTTTCAGAGAGAAAGTATACCCATCAAGTAAATGTGGTTGAATTTAGCGCGCAAAAAAACCAACCGTTAAACACCACTGTAAACCCCCTTTACATTCCGCGCTTAGCAGAAGTGATTGTACTTCCTGAAGGAGAATGTGTACCTTTAGCGCAGCTGTGTGAGCAAATAAAAGCACTCGATACAGAGCAATACGACATGGCTCCCTACTTACGAGTTAAACTTAAATCAAGTGATATCGATACCACCTTTCGAGAACAAATTGAGCAAGCACTTAAAGGAAAACAAGTTAATTTTTGTGGCATAGAGCGAGTTCGTGACCAGCAAATGAGTAATTCCTCAGAAACGGTATTTGAAGATTTAAGCTTTGTTGAAATGCTCAACCCAATTAGCTTACTCGAACAAGCATTTAATAATGATAAAGATATGGCCGCAGCAACCGTGCCAAATGAATTAAAAGCACTGTTAACCGAGGTAATTGAAGAACTTGAACAGGATCAACTGCTATGAAAATAACGGCTGTTCGTATTCATAATTTAGCCTCCATTGCCGATGCCGAAATCGACTTTTTAGCCTCGCCACTCAAAGACGCAGGCCTCTTTGCCATTACAGGTGATACCGGCGCAGGAAAAAGCACCGTACTCGATGCTATCTGCTTAGCGCTTTATACAAAAACTGCGCGTTTGAAAGGCGATAAAGGTAACTTAATTGATTTTAATGGCGATAACATTAAGCTTAACGATGCCCGCAATTTATTGCGCCGTGGCAAATGGGAAGGGTACGCCGAAGTAGATTTTAGTGGCCAAGACCAACAACTTTACAGAGCACGTTATAGTATTCAACGTACACATAAAAAAGTAACCGGCAAACTTAAAGTGGCCGAACATACTTTACATAGCCTACCCGATGAAACCTTAATTGCTGACAAAAGTGGCACCTTAAAAGCCATAGAAAATAAAATAGGTTTAACCTTTGAGCAGTTCTCGCGTGCGGTGTTACTAGCACAACATGAGTTTGCCGCCTTTTTAAAAGCCACTGGCGATGAGCGCGCGCAGCTTTTAGAGTGCCTGACTGGCACCGATAAATTTAGTCGAATAGGGCAGCGTATATTTGAGCGCAACAAAGCTATTAAAGATAAATTTGAATTACTAACGGCAAGTTTAGCCAGTTATACGTTATTGTCTGACGATGAGCTGAGTGAAAAGCAACAAACGCTGGCTGATTTAAAACAACAAATTGAACACACTAAAACAACTTTAGCAACGACAGAGCAAGGCGTTAATTGGTATAAGCAAGCACATAGCTTGGAGCTGGCATTAAAAAATGCTCAGCAAAGCGAGCAACAAGCACATGCCGCACTCAATGCTATTAAAGCGCAAACTGAGCAAGCAAAACAAGCGCAAAGTGCGCTTGAAATTAAAGATAACCGCCAGCGCTGTAAACGCTTAACAACGCAAAACAGCCAGTTAAATACACAAATAAAACAATTAAACGAGCTTGATCACAACGCGCTGATCACCGAGCAAGCCAATAACGTTAAAAAACAGCAAAACGAATTAGATACAGCAAAACAACAAAAGCTAACAGCAGAGCCTCTGATTGCAAAAGCGCGAGTGCTCGACAGCCAATTAGCAATATATAACCAAACTATAAAAAGTCTGACTCAACAAAGTACCAAAGAGCAGCAACAATTAAGTGATTTACAACAGCAGCTACAACAAAACAAAATAAGTGCAGAGCAAGCCACAAGGCAAATCGCAGGGCATCAGCACTGGTTAAACGAGCAGAGTCAATTAAAGCCATTGGCAACTGATTGGAACTATTTTCATCATAGCTTTAAGCAGTTTTTTAATACTCAGACACAACTAAAAACAACCCAGCAGCAAGCCCAGTCTCATGCAGAGCAACAAACAATACTCACAGCGAAACTTAGCGAGCAAAATAAACAACTCGAACAAGCAGAGCAAACGCTTACAACGCAGCAGCAAAGCCTAAATAAGCTAAACCAGCAGCACGCTCAATTTAATATTGAACAATGCGACAGTAAGCTTAAAAACATTGATTATTTAAAAGATCAGCGCACACACTATAAGCAGTTTAACCAAGAATTAAAACACACGGTGCAACAGCAACGTGATGTGGCAGAAAAGCTCAGCCACAGTGAACACACTAAAACTACGCTGCTTACGCATTTAACCAGCAAAGAGCAGGCACTTAAACACGCAGAGCAAGCACTCAATCAAGCGCGGCTTCGTGCCAGTGAGCATGTTGAGCATTTACGCGCACAACTGGTTCCAAATGAGTCGTGTGCCGTTTGTGGGGCTACAGAGCACCCGTTCGCGAGCAATCAAAGCCAACCTTTTACAAACCTAATAACCGACTTTGAAAATGCATATAATAACGAAAAGCAGCAACACCAAGATGCTCAAACACAGCTTCATCAACACCAAACACAACACGCGGTTTTGGTGGCAGAGCATGCTCAGTACAGCCAAGCCATTAGTGATGCACAAGCCAAAATGCTGGAAATTAAAAATACCATGCAAGCGGCTAAAACCGAGCTTAATGAATTAACAGTTGAGCAGCTTGATGAAACTTATAAGCAATTAAGTGCACAAAAAACAGAGTATTTTTCGGCGCAAAAACAGCTCAGTAATTTGCAAGAAACTGTTAACCAGCTGCAAAGCACAGTTAAAAAAGAACAAGCGACACAGCAACATTTAAATACACAGCATGTTGAGCTGAGCAATCAGCAATCTCAGCTTAATAACAAATGCGATGAACTAGCAACTCAAAGCGAAGCGCTTATAAAAGAGCTCAATTTACATTTTGAACACAGTGATTTTTGGCACGCATTGCAAGCAGGATCGTTACCGCTTAGCGATTTAGCTCAGCAGGTAGAACAATATCAGCAAATCCAAGCACAGCTTGAGCAAAGTCAAAAACAATTCGACAGCGCCAATGTACAGTTACAACAACTAACACCGCTTATAACCAAAGCAGAGCAGCAAGTTAACACGCTCAATGAAGAATTAACTCAAACACAGCAACAGCACAATAATACGCAGCAACAGCGTTTAGCCTTATTTGATAACCAAACTATTAGCGCCGATGACTACCAAGCTAAACTGTCAGCACAGCTAGAGCACTGCCAAAACCAATTAAGTGCCAGCCAACAAGCACACGACAGTGCCGTAAAACAGCGCGATGAACACGCCATCACGCTTAAAAACCTTGAGCATCGTCTGGCAGATAACCACCAAGAGTTAGTGATGCTTGAAACGCGTTACAACGACTGGTTTAAAGAATTTAACACCCTTCATGGCGATATCAGTCATGAACAAGTCACATTTTTACTAACTATCAGCAACGACGATATTAAAACTCAGTTAAAGCAAGGCGAGCAACTATCGCAAGCAGTCGTTGATGCCAGTGCCGCGTTAAAACAACAGCAACAAGCTAATGAACAGCATCAGCAAAATAATCAGCCAACGCAAAGCGAAGCACAGCTAATTGAGCAACAAACCCACTTAAATACCCAGCAAACACAATTGCAAAATAGCTTACTCACCATCAACACCGCGATTGAGCAGCACAACCAAAATGCAAAAGCGCTTGAGGGCAAACAAGCTGAACTGAGCCAGCTCAAGCAACAGGTTGACCAATGGCATTTACTTAATAAAGTACTAGGTGATGCCACAGGTAAAACAATGCGTAATTTAGCGCAAACACAAACACTCAAAATATTGCTGCATTATGCTAATAGCCATTTAAAAACTCTTAACAAGCGTTATGAGCTCACTGCAATTGCTGAGTCACTTGATATAGCCATTATCGACCGCGATATGGCCGATGAACAACGCTCGGTCAATACGCTATCTGGCGGTGAATCGTTTTTAGTGTCGTTGGCATTGGCACTGGGACTTGCCTCACTATCTTCGAACAAAGTGCAAATTAACTCGTTATTTGTTGACGAGGGCTTTGGAACACTAGATAGTGAAACACTCAGTATTGCCATGGACGCGCTAGATTCATTGCAAGCGCAAGGTAGAAAGGTCGGTGTAATTTCACATGTAAGTGAAATGAGCGAACGCGTTGCTACGCAAATTCATGTCGCTAAAAAACCGGGTGGATACTCCACCATAAACGTAATTTAAGGAGACAGCATGCCCACTTTCACAGGCGAAGAAGCACAAGAATATGATAACCGCATTACCCGTTTAGTCCCAGGCTATGAGCTACTTCATCAACTAACCAATGCACAGCTGCAAACCACGTTAAGCGACGATGCACACATTTTAGTGATTGGTGCCGGCACAGGTAAGGAAGTATTAGCATTAGCCAAAATGAATCCTAAATGGCAGTTTACTGCCCAAGACATCTCCAGTGATATGCTCGATATTGCAAAACAACGCTTTGCAGAGCAAGGTATTGATAGCCGTGTCACTATTGAATGTAGCCCAGTTGATAAAGTAAAAGCAAAAGCAGACGCCGTATTATGTTTACTGGTGATGCATTTTGTAGAAGATAACGGCGACAAAAAACATATTCTTAAAAGCATTAAAGCTAACCTTAAAAAAGGAGCGAATCTTTATATTGCTGATTTAATGCGCCCAGAAACAACATTTGAACGTGAGTCACAATTAAACACCTGTGCTCAATTAGGCCTAACTGAAGCAGGCAAAACTCAAATGGGGCATAACCTCGAAAGAGAGTTTTACCCCCTAGATCGTATGCGCTTTAGTGAACTACTGAATGAATGTGGATTTGGTATTCCAAAGCTTTATTTTAAAGCGCTTGGCTTTAGCGGTTACGTTGTATAAATTTTTGTCAAAAAAAAAGCTAATATCATAATGATATTAGCTTTATTGCTTAACACGAGTTTAAGCGGGGTGAGTGCGCTTTAAAGCCCACTCACTCTATATTTAGATGCAAACGATGTTTTCAGCTTGCGGGCCTTTTTGACCTTGCGTTACAGTAAACTGTACTTTTTGGCCTTCGGCTAATGTTTTAAAACCGTCGCCAGAGATAGCACTGAAATGTGCGAAAACGTCTGCGCCAGATTCTTGCTCGATAAAACCAAAACCTTTTGCTTCGTTAAACCATTTTACTGAACCAGTAGTTGTATTAGACATAATATGTATCCTAAAAATTAATTAAAGTGTGCCTGAAAAGAGGCGATTGAGCCGAAAAAATAGTTAACTTGAGGATATCGCGTAGGATTATTACTAAAACAACGGGGTACTAACAAATAAAACAAAACTTCTTTCAAACTTATAAATATTGATGGGTTAACACTAACCCATCAATTAAAACTATTTAGATGCAAACGATGTTTTCAGCTTGCGGGCCTTTTTGACCTTGCGTTACAGTAAACTGTACTTTTTGGCCTTCGGCTAATGTTTTGAAACCGTCGCCAGAGATAGCACTGAAATGTGCGAAAACGTCTGCGCCAGATTCTTGCTCAATAAAACCAAAACCTTTTGCTTCATTGAAAAATTTTACTGTACCAGTAGTTGTATTAGACATAATAATATCCTAAAAAAATAATAAAAAATTTGCCTTAAAATAGGCGTTTAACAGGAAGAAAACAAACATTTAACTTGAGGATATCGCGAAGGATTATTACTAATAACAACGAGGTACTTACAAATAAACAGGGCTTTCTATCAACCCGATGGCAAGCAGAATAACAGCAATACACTTTATAACAAGCTTTATTTACACTTTATTTTTACCTATTTAGGCAAAGCCCGCTGCCATAGGCTTTGCAGCGTCATCGGCTTAACTTTTTAAAGTTCGTGTAAAACATAACCTGTTAAAAGTGCAAGTTACGCGCTCTTACAATATCTTTCATCACAATGGTTGAGGTTAAACGTTGTACACCCGGTAAGGCTGATAGCTTGTCATCGTAGAGTTGCTGAAACGCGGCTAAATCTTTAGTAACGACGTGTAATAAGTAATCAGGGGTGCCAAATAAGCGTTGTGCATTGGTGATCTGAGGGATAGCATCGACTGCTTGCTCTAATTTGCTTAACGACGCTTTATCACCTTCTTTAATAGTAATAAATACTAACGCAGAAAAGTTTAAACCAACCTTCTCCGGTGATATTTCAGTTCTGTAGCCAACAATTGCTTTGCTTTTCTCAAGCTCTTTTACACGACGATGACAAGGTGACACGCTTAGCCCAACACGATCAGCCAATTCAGAAAGGGTGAGCCTGCCATCAACTTGCAACTCAGCAAGAATTTTCCTATCTATGGTATCCATAGTTGATTATTTCCTAAAATGAACGGTTATGTCAGTAAAATACAGTAACTTTTACTCATCAGAAAGAAATAAAATAGCAGCTCACTTATTTTGGGTTTTAGCGCATGGATACGTATGGATATTAATATTATTTTTTCTTTTTGGCTGGTATCAATCTTGTTTGTACTTACCCCCGGTGCCGATTGGGCTTATACAATCAGTGCAGGTATAGCGGGTGATAAAATCATTCCTGCGGTGTCAGGATTAATACTTGGGCATTTAATGGCCAGTTTAATAGTGGTGGTAGGTTTAGGCGCGTTATTAGCATCGCATGCCATGTTTATAAAGCTGTTAACCTTATTTGGTGCTTTGTACATAATTTGGATTGCCGTATCACTGTACCGATTTCCTCCAATGCCTGCAGCCTATAACGATGGCCAACAACACACCTCAGACACGCCCCTAAAGTGGATGAGAAAGGGCTTTATAATTAGTGGCTTGAATCCCAAAGTGATGCTGTTATTTTTAGCCTTATTGCCGCAGTTTGTTTTACCAACACTGTCATTTTCTATTACTGAACAATTGCTGGTACTTAGCATTATTCATTTAGTTGGCTGTGCGCTGGTATATTGGTTAATAGGGGTAAGTGCCAGAAAAATCCTCAGCAATAATCCGGCGCTCTCACTAAAATTTGGCCGTGCATCGGCCTGCATCCTATTTATTTTGGGCTCGCTCATGCTAGTTGATAGCGCTAACACACTGAGCGTAACACTTACCTAAAAAACGAAAGTGGCTTAGATTATTCGCAACTGAGCCACTAATTCACTCAAACGGGCAATTTTAATATTACTCAGCTGCCTATAATCAAAATAGGGGCATACAATAATATTCTGGCTTTTATCTATAGCAAACTCATCATCAAGCCAATCAAGTTGGGCGTTTAACTTACTTTGTTGTATCAAGTTTTTAGCGTGAGTTCTTCCTGCAATAATGTGCAATTGATTTTTATGCTCAGTAAGCACCGGCGCACTAAATAGTAATGCAGTACCGCTATGTTGCTGTAACAACAGCTCATCGCGATATGCTTGCCAACTCACGGCTTGTTTAGCAAAAGCGTAATACTCGCTTGGCAGCGCAAATAACACCTTGGCGTACACATTAAAGACTTTTCGCCAGCCATTGCCACAGTGCTGGTTTATGCTATTTATTTGCCCATTAACTACAGGCTCTAGCTGCGCAAGTGTTTCAAAGTAAGGCATAGGGGGCGCTTTTGCTACATACACAGCAACACTGAATGAATTATCACCTAACCCTATTAACTGGCTGCTCACTTTAACTGCTCTTATTTTGCGCTAAAATACGATCAAGATTGTTAGCAAAGTTTTGTCTGTCACTTTGGTTTAATGGAGGCGGCCCACCACTCATTTCTACACCACTTGAGCGCATAGTATCCATAAAATCGCGTACATTTAGTAATGAACGAATGTTTTCAGTGGTGTAAAGCTCACCGCGCGGATTAAGTGCTTGGCCGCCATTATCAATCACTTCACTTGCCAGCGGAATATCTCCAGTGATCACTAAATCGCCTTTTTCTATTCGTTTTACTATTTCATCATCAGCCACATCAAAGCCCGATGACACTTGTAGTCGGCTAATAAATTTTGACGGTGGGATTCGCATGGCATGATTTGCAACCAGTATAGTTTCTGTTTGCGTACGCTCTGCGGCTCTAAATAAAATTTCTTTTATTACCACCGGACAAGCGTCAGCATCAACCCAAATTTTCATGCTAAGTTCTTTAAATTGCTTTAGTATTAAGACGATCCTATAGCAATTTCTAAAGAAAAGGAAACAACATGAAACTCGCTTTTAAAACCGCATTATTTATTACCACCGTGTTTTTACTCAGTGCCTGTACCAGCGCCCCCGAAGGAATAACTCCTGTTAAAAACTTTGATTTAGAGAAATACCAAGGCAAGTGGTATGAAATAGCACGATTAGACCACTCTTTTGAACAAGGAATGGAGCAAGTAACAGCCACTTATTCAATTAACGATGATGGAACGGTAAAGGTATTAAACAAAGGGTTTATTAGTAAAGAACAAAAATGGGACGAAGCTGAAGGCTTAGCTAAATTTGTAGAAAACGCCGATACAGGGCATTTTAAAGTGTCATTTTTTGGCCCGTTTTATGGTGCCTATATTATTTTTGAGCTCGACCAACCTGATTATCAATATGCGTTTATTACAAGTTATAGCAAAGATTACTTATGGTTTTTATCGCGCACACCAACAGTAAGCAAAGAGCTTAAGCAGCACTTTTTAAACCAAGTAAAAGCGCTTGGTTTTGCAACTGATGAGATTATATGGGTAAATCAAAAATCGCTGTAAAGGGGGTTTACACCCCCTAGGTTGTAATAAAACGTTCACCTTACTGTAAGGTAAACTAAATAAAGAGGGGCTATATTAGCCCCACTTGCAAAAGGAAAGGCAAGCACAAGACATAATGACAATCCCCCTTTTTAATTGGCAAGCCTGATGGCTTGCCATTTTTTTACCTCAATTTAGCCTATCCTTTGGGATCAGGTTTTTACTAACTAAAGCCCATTTAAACCAAAAAATAACGTACTCGTGGCCAATATCAATAATACAAGCAAGTTAAAAAGCTTAGTTAGATTGACTAAAAAACTATAAAAAATCATTATAATTAAAGCACTTAACGACATAAACCCGCAAAACTGTAGAGCGCCATAGCCGTGTAATTCGCTAACACAAAGTAGTAAACTTAGTAAAATACTGATCCAAGCAACACTCAATAAAATTAAACGCTGCTGATCAGTAGGGCGCTTGTTAAAAACATCCTTAAAATGATTAAACTTAGCCAGTGCAAAGCAGTTAAAAGCCACCAAACATAAACTAAAAGGGAGCAATGCCATCATACTTTTTGCTCCTGAGTGTTTATCGGGCTAGGTTTTTTAGCTTGCAGTGCAGTACGTAATTTTTCGGTTTGTAACAAAAACAACAAACCAAATAACAAAAAGAGACTATCAAACATAAATAAAGCCCACTGTTCATTACGTAAATAATTGATTATATTCCCTTGTGTTGTTAGCGCATTAACCACTGGCACACTAAAACAAGCAATGCTGTTTATGGCCGCCATAACACACCACTGCAACTTGTCACGCTTTACAAAAGCAATAATAAGTACACACAGCCAAGTTAAAAAGAAGGCAAGTATCTCTTTATCCGCGCGCTCTATTGCGCGTGTGCTGATTAATCGGTTTGCTAAAAAGAACGCAGACGTTGCCAAGGGCAAACCCATTAAAGTTCCTAAATTAAGCGCTTCGACGAGTTTTAAACCCCATGATGGCCGGGCATTTTTTTTCATTCGCTCTCGAATGCGCTTTGCCCACATAATACAGCCCGTGGCTATCATTATGCAGCCAGCAATGCCGCCTAAAAAGTACAAAACACGTAATAATGGCTCTGCTAAACGCCCAGTGTGCATTGAATTTAGTGACTCATACAGCGCTTTACTGCCGGTAAGTTCATCATCAGTTTGAGCAACAAGCTCACCACTCGCTCCACTAAATATCAAACGCGGTGCTTGATCCCTTAATGTTTTTCCAGGGCTGACCAAAACCATAATAGTCGCAGCGGCCTTATTCGGCTTATTTATAATCACCCGAGTTATATCAGCCTCTGGCCACTTAGTATAAACCTGATCCAAAACAGTATTGATAGGCACTAACGGCGCAGTGCCTTGCAACGCCTCTGTTGCAGGACTACTTGGCGAAACATCATTAAAAAAGCCTCGTATTCCATCCTCATAAACGGTTTGCGCGGGGTAGGGGAAAATCATAAATATCAGGGTAATAATGCCCGTATAAGTAATCATTAAATGAAAAGGTAAGGCAAATACCGAACTTAAATTATGCACATCTAACCAACTACGACTGCCTTTATTAGCTCTAAAAATAAACATATCTTTAAAAATACGTTTGTGAATAACGATGCCAGATATCAATGCAATGAGCATAAATAAACTAGCAAAACAGACAATCCAACGTGCCGTTTTTACATCAATATAATGCAAATCAAAATGCAGGCGATAAAAGAAATTCCCCCCTCGAGTATCTACAAAGGGTGCTAAAGGCTGCATATTATTTGGATCTAAACGGGTATTTTCAAAAGAGGCTCTGCGCTGTCCAGGCTCTTTTGGTTTTGCATAACCATACGTTAAATAAGGTATACGCTCCTCAGGAAGCGTTATACGCCAATTAGGCGCATTAGGTGCTTGCGCATTTAAATACTCAACACCTGACACGATTTGTTGTTTTTGCGTGCCAATACGATCTGCCTGCTGCTCAATATTATGGATACTTGGCTGATTCCATAAGCTCACTTCATCTCTAAAAAAACTAATAGTGCCTGCAAAAAATATTAAATACAGTAACCAACACACGAGCAAACCCACCCATGTATGTAACCACGTCATTGAACGAAAAAAACTCCCTTTCATAACCATCCCTTCAATAGCGACAACACGACAAGTTGCGCTGCAATACTTAGTAAAATACTGATCCAAACAGTTTTTAATGAATGAATATAAAAGCTATAAATAAACACCAGGGCATAAATTAAAATACTCGCAGACACACTAAGCAAAACCGCGTCAACTTTAGGCACAGGCACTACTACACTTAATAGCGACACACTAACGGCTGTAAAAAAATACCCGCCAACAATGGCAATAAAAAAACGCGATAAAACCGCTAATTCATAGCTAAAGCGTTGCATAAATTGCCATAACATAGAAAAAACGGGTTTGGGAAAGTCTAAAAGACGGTTGGAGGCCTGCATAAACTGCAAATTCCTTTTAAACATAGCTAAAAAAAGATGGTGATATTATAACGCCAACAAGTACAAAAGATAGTAGTTCTTATTTGCATTTGAATAAAATAGGCTCTTTTAATACTGTTAGTTAAATAGTGATCTGAAATAAGGCACCTGAACAAACAGTTATAACCGCTGCAAACGGCTATATAGCGATGCTTTAGTCCCATTATTTGCTATTAACATACGCTCCCTTTGGGATTACTACTATTTTAGCTTTGTAATACTAAAGCCTAACCACCTAATTTATAATAACTTTATTTAAAAACACCGAAAGGATCACGATTTTACTAACTACTTTTCAAAATTGTTAAAATAAACCGATTTTTTACTAACTCAACCGTATAAAAATTAAAAAAGACTAATAAACAAACAAAAATAAGCTAGCTGAAAGCAAATATACTGTCATTTACTACTTAAGTTGATAAATGGCTGATCTGTATAAAACAACAACTTGTTAGTAGCAACTAACTTAATACCAATTGTGTTAAGTTACTGACCATTGATAGCGACAAATAAATGGAGTGATAACAAGGCATAAATTTTGACATGTGGTTGTTCTACTTGAAAAAAATTATAACGCAGTTAGCGCTTTATTTAGCTCGCTAAAATGGTTAAATATTTAAGTCGATTGGTATAACTTCAGCACCAAACAAAACGCAGCCTTAGCGTAAGTAAAATTAGGGTTAATTTATTACTTTTTATTTTTTTAGCGCAAGCGAAATAACGCCTTAATCATAGCCGTAAAGGGGGTTTACAGCATTAAAACTGAAGCCATTATTTAAACTTAAAATACATGAGACTGGGAAAGTAAGTATAAAAAAGGTGGCCAATGCCACCTCTATAAACAATAACTTTTACAACATTGAAAACAGCTTTTTAAGTTGTGGCATGTATTCGCTCACAAGTGCTAGGTTATTTTCACTGACTACAGGCTCTGCCGATTGGGCTGCGCTTGATGCCTTGCCAAACGATCCCATTAATGAACTAACGCCTTTGTCTTTACTACTTTGCATACTTTGTAAGCCACCCATTAATTTATTGGCGGTTTCTTTATGTTCATCTGATAAACCTGATTTCAGGTTTTCAATGTAAGCCATTGAAACTTCCGATCCTACAGCAATTAATTGTTCAGGCGTAAAACCATATTGGCTAGTTACGTTGGCAAAGCTTTTATATAAGTCTTGCTGTTTGATCATGCTAAGTGCGCTGTTGGCTAACGAGCTTTGCTCAGTGATCGTTTGATCTGCCGATGCGCCCAGCATATTCGCTAAATCTAAGCCTTTTAACGACTCTTGATTGCTTGCCCAACTTGTAACTGCAGGTAATGCCTTAATGTAGCTTTGTAATTGACCTTCGTTAATGTCTTGTGCAAAGTTTGAGAAGCTCATCGCTAACAAGCTGATTGATAACAGTAATTTTTTCATTAAGCATTTCCTAATAGTAAAGTAGCGTTAATTAAAAACTAATTAACGGCTATTGCCAATACAAAGCGTAAATTTATAAATTATTATTTACTCAGGTGTGAGTTTAAGTTGATTCACCACAACGCAATGTACTGATGATATAATACATTTTTGCAAAAAGAGCGGGGCACTATGTTAACTATTTCAAACAGCGTAACCATTGATGAATGGGAAGTAGAGCTCAGCGCTATTCGCTCGCAAGGCGCAGGCGGGCAAAATGTTAATAAGGTAGCCAGTGCTATACACTTACGCTTTGATATAAACCGCTCTAAATTGCCCGAGTTTTATAAAGAACGATTACTTGCTTTAAAAGATTCAAGGATCACCAAAGAAGGGGTATTGATAATTAAAGCCCAGAGCCACCGCACTCAAGAGCTCAACAGGGAAGATGCGCTTAAACGGCTAAAAGATCTAATTTTAAGCGCCACAAAGGTTAATAAGGCACGTCGTGCTACCAAACCTAGCCGTAACTCACAGCGTAAACGTATGGATAAAAAAACCAAACACGGCCAAACCAAAGCTCTCCGCGGTAATATTAAGCTGTAACTTAAGTAACCTGACTCTGGTTAAGCACATAAAAAAGGCTGCGAATGCAGCCTTTAATTTAATCATAAGTATGATGGCGGGTGACGCTAAATCGGTTTAGGATTCGATGCACTACATACACTGCGCTTAAGCTTACTGTTACTGCAACAGCCACCGAGCTAAATCGATACATGGCGCTGTATATTAAATCTTGCCCAGGGCCTAACGACTGACCAAATAAAATCCCAAACGTGGTTAATACCCCAAACCCAACCCCCGGTGGACCACCACCTAAAATATGAAAACGACTGAATATAAAAGATAAAATCCATAATATAGCGACCGGAAAAAGTAAAACGTCGGTATGGTTATACAAAAACAACTGCGCAACTAAAGCAGCATTACAGCCTATCAGTGTACCAATAATACGTTGCCAACTTGCGGTGCCCGCAGCCTTAAAACACAACGAAAATAAAATTAAAATAGATGCCGCTTGCGCCGAAATTGAATCTTGCAAATCAAGCACCTGAAAAACCACAAACGACAAAGTCGCAACCGTGGCACATAACAACACCTCGTGACGAATACTTTCTTTATCCTTGTGCGGTACAGCGCGCATGGGTCGCGCTGTCACATCAGGAAACAAGCCATGCATCAAGAGCGCAATAATAATAGTAATAAAAATAGCCACACCATTACTTAAAATAAGCGGGTAAATGCTACTAGCTTGATCAACATGACTGGCAAAATGTAACTGAATCGATAAACTCACCGCACCTAACGCACCAAATAAAAACGCATCACCAGAGCTCATTAAGTAAAATAACACGCAAAAACTAGCAAAAATAATGAGCGTCATTAACACCGGAAAGTGTGAAAATAAGCCCTGTAAAATAAGCACTATAAACGCACTGTAGGCAGCACTGGCAACAAATTGACGGATCACGCCTTTGTTAATACTTGGCACTAAACCGAGTAATAACATAGGGTAAACCGTAAAAAATATTCCATTTGGCCAATTCATTAACTTGCACAAAGTAAAACCAATAGTGCAGCCGCCAGCAATCCGTAGCGCTTGACGTAAACCATTTGAATCGAGTTGTGGCGCTTGGCTAACATGTTGTGTCATTACTCGCCCCACTAATAAATGTAATGTAACCAACTAATAAAGCGGATCTGTACTGATCCCAACCATTGACCTATAGCCGATTGTGGAAGTAACTGCACAGTGGCACGCGCACCACTGGGCATATTATTTATTAGCTGATTGTTATTTGGCAGCACTAAATGAATACGTTGACGCTGCGCGTCACGAACCCAGCGGTTGCTGGTTTCGGTGGTGCTAAGCAATCCATTCGCACTAAGTTGTCCGTCACTGACACCGGCCTCAAATATTTCAATTTTTGCGTCGAAAACTTCACCAGGTCGGCTATCAAATACCACTTTTGCTAAACTGCCTGGCTGCATGTTTAATAGTGACTTTTCACGAAAATCGGCTACCAAATCTGCTTTTTTTGCTACAACCGCGAGTAATGGCTTACCCGCAACCGCATAGGAGCCCTCAAGTAACTGTAAATTAGCTACAACGCCATCACTTAAAGCACGCACTTGCGTATAAGATAAATTAAGCTCAGCTTGTGCTAACTGGTTTGCTGCATGGCGCAGTGCTAAGTTATCTTGCCCTGAATCGCCACGCGCTAAAACAGCTTCTGCCAACTGTGCTTCAAAGGCAGCTAAATTAGATTGGCTTGCTGCAAAATTTGCACGAATGCTTTCAAGCTCTTGCTCCGAAATAGAGTTTTGTTTGTAGAGTGTTTCGCCACGCTTTTTTAATAGCTGCTGCTCATGCAATTTAGCGTTAGCTGCACTTATTTGTGCCTCCAGCGCTTTTACGTTGGTATCAAGTCGTTTATTTTGCAGTTTGGCATCATCAAGCGCGAGCTGCGCTTGCTCAAGTGCTAGTTGGTAAGTATTTTTGTCTATTTCAAATAATACATCACCCGCTTTAACCGTTTGGTTATTACTAACCAATACATCGGTAACACGGCCGTTTATTTGCGGCGATATTTGCACAACCGGATGGTAAACCCGTGCTTGTGGCGTAACCGGTAGCCATACATCGGCAACAATATAATAGAAAAATACAACAATAAAACCAACGAGCGATACTTTAACGTAGCGAGCAAATTTTTGATCGGGTGTCATACTTATTTATCTCCAGATAAGCTTACAATACAACGCCGCGCGTTTTCTTCCATTTGCACTAAACTATGCGCCATACCATCAAGCTGCTCCGTGCTTAAACCTGCATATAAACGCTGTTTAATATCGCTTGTTAACTCTTTTAAGTGTTCTAATAACTTTATACCCTCATCGGTAAAGTACAATTTTTTACTGCGTTTATCGTGTTCATCAACTTGTCGAATAACTAGATTTTGCAGCTCTAATTGCTTAATGGTGCGCGTTAATGAGGGCATTTCAATACCTAAACTGGTCGCCAACGCTTGCTGTGTTGCCCCTAAAGGTAAATGATGTAAGTGAATCATTGCCGTCCAGCGCGACTGAGTTAAGCCTAAGGGTTCAACCGCCAGTGTTACCGCTTCTCGACATAAGCGGTGGACTCGACCCATATTGCCGCATAAAGTTAAATCGAGTGTTTCATGAAAAGGAATAGTGCTACTCATAGGAACTCTTACTTGTGAATATCAGCAAATTTTAGCATTAGTTAGCAGGCTAAGTAAATAATTGGCATTTTAACTTCACGTAAATAACCTGAACTTTGGTTAAGAGATTTACTAACGTATTGAATCAAAATTGATATTTATGTTTATTTTCTCTAGC
>NZ_JALNTK010000026.1:0-54661 GCF_023161865.1 Pseudoalteromonas sp. 2CM36K | reverse complement strand
GCTGCGTAAGTCTCGATACTACCGAGCAACGGCTAACGAAATAAGAAGCATCGCCTGATAAGGCGGTGAGTAGTCACTGGTGATTTTTGCTATTTTTTTTGTAGTGCAATGTTCACGGTTAGCTAAAAAAGCGTATTTATATGTCAGTATCGGTTTAATGCTATGGATTGTAGGCTCTACTGCCGATGTGCTCGATGAAGTGATACGTCAGCCTTTTTGGATAAGTAATTACGTAGAAGACTTATGTCGCACATTAGGTATGCTAATTACCGCTTATGGTTTATTTAAAACCATGCACTTTATGCAGCGAATGCACACCCGCTTGGCGCAAGAATTTATTATGGATGATTTAACCAAAGTGTATAACCGTCGCTGCTTTTATCAGCATGTGAAGGGGGTTGTTAATAATCCTTACACTGTTTTAATTATAGATCTCGACCATTTTAAACGTATTAATGATGATTATGGCCACGATGTGGGCGATAAGGTGCTTAAACAGTTTGCTGATAAAGTGAATCGTCTTTTTAAAGATGAAAATATTTTTGCTCGCATAGGGGGGGAGGAATTCGCCGCTTACCTGCCTAGTTATGAGCTTGATGAAGTACTTAACTTCTCGCAGACTATCCTAGAGACTGCTCGCACTATTACAGTACAAAATCAGCGTTCTTTAACGGTCAGTATCGGTATTGCACATCGTACAAGCGACCAGACCTTTGATAATGTAATGAAACGTGCTGATCAAGCATTATACCGCGCTAAAAAAGCAGGCCGTGATCGCCTTGAGTTTGCTTAAACATCGTAATTTTATGAAATAGACTGCGCTTGTGCTATTTTTGGGAACTCTTGTTGCGAGATAAAAAGGAATTGTATGGATGAGTTAATCGGATTAGCAATTATTATATCTATTGTTATTGTTGTAGGTGCCATATGTGGGTTAGTAGCCTTAGTGCAATTGAACTCCCTTAAACAAGAGGTTGCCGCATTAAAACTAAAACTATTTCAGTTTGAGTTAAACGCAAATGCAGCAATAAATGAAAAATCTCCCGCTGATCCTCAAATAGATAATGTAAAACCTCTACACAGCTCAGATATTCCAGCCGCTGTTTATAAGCCAACCAGCATTAAAGCTACATCAGCTCGTAAAACTATAACTAAAAAGCCATCGAGTATTGCACTGCTTTTTAAACAATTACGTGCAGGCTTTGAGCAAAATTGGATGACCTGGATTGGTGCTATTGCTTTGGCTTTAGGTGGCGTATTTTTAGCAAAATACAGTTTAGAGGCTGGGCTACTTTCACCTGCAATGAGGCTCAGTGCCGGTGGATTATTTGGCATTGGCTTAATCGCCGCAGCGTATTATTTACATTATAAACGTATCGTTTTTGAAGGCTTTAATAATTACATTCCTGCAGCCCTGGCTAGTGGCGGCTTTATGACTTGCTTTGCCTTAATGTTTTTGGCCTATAACAGCTTTAGCATGCTAAGTGCTGAGTGGGCATTTATTGGCTTAGCAGTGATTGCTTTGTGCGCCAGTGCAATGGCGATTAAGTTAGGTCCTTTACTTGCTGTAATTGGCATTATAGGCGCATACAGTGTCCCTGTTTGGGTGAATACGGGCAGCGGGCAGTTATTTTCTTTGCTTATTTATGTTGCCCTTGTGAGTGTTGCTGCGACAGTAGTGGCACATAAAGTAAAGCGCGTTTGGCTGTGGTATTTATTATGGGCAGGGCATATTGGTTGGTACTTGGTTGGACTCACTTTATTTAACTACGACACAGTGTGGTTAATAGGTGCTTTTGCGTTATTAAGTATTTTAGGGTTAATCGCTATTGCACGCTTAGGATTAACCTTCAACACCCTTGAAGCACGCCCGCACAGCTTTAAACGATTAGTGAATTTATTTCCAGATCACGGGTTATTACTGGCCTTTATGGCGCCTTTAATGATTGCCATGTTGTTGAGTGTGTTTAATTTACAGTGGCAAGTAGTGGCATTGTTAAGCATCGCTTTACTTCTATTTTTAGTGCTAAAAAATAGTCGTTGGGATGCATGGCAAGGAGTCTCTTTAATGATTGCGCTGTTATTAGTGATCAGTGCTAAACAAACTTATACCTTTGATGATGCGTTATTTATTTTTAAAAACGAATACGGGCTAGGCTTATTACTTGCTCTGGGGTTAAGTGGCTATGGACTCTATTTTGGTAATAAATACCCAAAACGATTAGCTTTTCATTTGCTTGCTTCATTAAGCGTGTTTGCATTAGTTGGCACTTTGTATGCGATGATCCCAAATACGGCTTTAGCAACCGCTTATCCACTTTGGGCGGTATTGTTATGTTTAATGAGTGCGGTGTTAATTAAATTTACGCAAAATAATACAACCTTATGGCAGCGTTTTAGTTATTGGGTGGGAGCAAACGCCAATATCACTTTAGCAATTACTATGTTACTCAGCGATAGCGGCCTTACTATTGCACTGGCTATTCAAGTATTACTGCTGAGCTTATTAATAAAAAAATACAGTGTGGCTATGCCACACTGGCCAATAAAAGCCCTTGTGGCGGCATTACTTTTACGCCTTACCTTATCGCCGTGGACGCCTAGTTATGATGATCTAACTATCTTTGGTTTGCATTGGAGCTTAGTTGTTTACCCGCTGTGTATTGGGTTATTTTTTGCAGCGGCTAAATGTTTTAATACTTCAAAACTAAAAATATGGTTAGAGGGGGCAGCACTGCATTGTTTAGCGTTATTTGTGACAACCGAAACCAGTTATCAACTGGTAGGGCACTACCCACAGCTTGTTTCTTTAAGTTTTTATGAGCAAGTTTTGCTCAGCTGTAACTTGCTTGCTTTAGGCTGCGTTTATTTATATCGCGCGCAAAGTGCAGGGCAGCTGGGTAAGTTATACCGCACTGCAGGTTTGATTTTATCAGCGTTAGCTGGCTTATTATTAATCAATACAACGTTGGATGATAATCCGTTATTAATGCGTCTTTATGTTGGTGAAACGCCAATATTTAACTGGCTGCTTTTAATCTGGTTCGTCCCGAGCCTGCTGGCGTTATGGTTATCGAGTTTAGTTAAATCGTTAAATGCTAAATTGAGTCAAATTACACTCGGTGTGTCTGGTTTATTAGCCCTGTTAGCTATCAACACCTTGATCCGCCAATATTGGCAAGGCGGCTTTATTTACCTTGATAAGGCAACCAGTGACGCCGAGCTATATAGCTATTCGGTTATTTGGTTATTACTTGGCGCATTGGTGGTGATCGCCGGACATTTAAAACAGCTGCGATTATTACAAAATGTTGGTTTGGGGGTTCTTGGTGCAGTAATTGTTAAAGTATTTTTAATTGATATGGCTAATTTAACTGGGCTTTTAAAGGCATTATCGTTTATTGGTTTAGGGCTTTCGTTAGTCGGGCTTAGTTGGTTGTTCCAAAAACTAAGAAAGCGTAATTATAGCAATTAAGCATAGCTTTAAGCCCAGTACTTTACTGGGCTTAAGCGTTTATTGGTGGTTAAGTACTATGATTAAGCAGGGCCTTAAGTTTACCTGGTTTTACTGGTTTACTTAGGTAATGAATATTTTCAGCTTTGGTTGTTTGTTTTAGCTCTGTGTCACGCACCGCGGTAATTAAAATTGCCGGAATGTCGCTTTGCCAAGTCTCTCGCAGTGTTTTAATTAAAGTAATGCCATCCCAATCATTACCTAATTGATAATCCATTAAAATAACATCGGGCGCTGCATGCGCTTTAGCATACGCTAACACAGCATCAACTTTGTCGAATAAGGTGTAATTTGCCCGCCATTTTTTCAATAAGCTGGCCATCGCGGATAAGTTTTCAGGATCGTCGTCAACGGCAATAATATTAATCGCAGCGCGGTTGTCTACGATATTTTGATTTGTTTGTTTTTGTTGCACTAATTGCGCATCACCATAAGGCACTTCTATACTAAATCGACTGCCTTTATTAGGTAAAGAAACCACATCAATCGGCAGGCTCAGTAAATCAGCCATACGTTTAACTACCCCTAGACCAAGGCCTACGCCTTTATTGTCGCCCGCTTCAATTCGGTAAAAGTCGTTAAATATTTTTGCCTGTTCAATATCGCTAATGCCTGGGCCTGTATCCCATACTTCTATGCGTAAACTGTGTTTACGATTTCTGCAGGCAATTAGCACTTGGCCATTTTCGGTGTATTTAATCGCATTAGACAGCAAGTTTTGTAGTATTCGGCGCAAGTAGGTAATGTCACTATGCACTATTTGCTTATTTGAGCGCACTGTAAATGACAGTCCTTTATCGCTTGATAAAATGGCATATTCACTTTTGAGAGGGTCTAAAATATCGTCAATACAAAAGTGACGTGGGCTTGGGGTCATTGCGCCTTGTTCTAATTTTGCAATTTCGAGTAAGGCCGACATTAAATGCACAGTTGAATCTAAACTGTCGCCAAGCTTATTAAAATTATTTTTATTCGTGGTGTCTAGTTGTGTTTCATCAATCGCGGCAAGGTATAAACGTGCAGCATTTAATGGCTGTAAAATATCGTGACTGGCCAATGCTAAAAAGCGAGTTTTACTATCATTAGCCTGTTCTGCCTCGCGCTTGGCTAAAGTAAGTGCTTGCTCTGTTTGTACGCGGCTATCTATTTGTGCTTGTAGATTACTATTAATCGTTTGTACTTCTTGGGTGCGCGCTTCAATACGGTTTTCTAAGTCCATATTAATTTCTTCTAGCGCATTTTGAGTACTAATGTGAGTAGTAATATCAGAAAAACTGGTTACAAATCCGCCATCAGGAAGTGGGTTACCAATCATTTCATACACTTGGCCGTTTCGACGGTGGCGAATAAAGTGATGTGAACTACCATTTTTTAAATGCTGAACTCGCTTATCAACATGACGGTCAATTTCACCTGGGCCACATTCACCGCGCTCTGCGTTATACCGGATTATTTCCTCAATAGGTTGGCCAACTTGTAAAAAGCCCTCGGGGTAGTTAAACATTTCACTGTAGCGCTTATTCCAAGCCACGAGGTTTAGGTCTTTATCAACAACGGATAGGCCATGGCTTAAGTTCTCTAACGAGGTAAACAATAAGTTTTGATTAAACTGCAGTGCTTGTGTGGTTTCATCAAAAAAGTTTACCACCTCTTCAAACGCCATGCGTTTGCCCGACGATACGGTATGAATAAGCGCTTGCGCCGACGAGGCACCTAATACCCCAGTAAGTGCACGTTCGCAGTAAGCAATAAAGTCAGCGCGAGGGTGAGCATTGTTGTCGTTTAAGTCGTGATGAAGCGCATAGTGTGATAATACTTGCTGGCTACGTTGAATGCCTAAAAAGGTCTGTAGCAGTATTTTGAAGTCGTATACCGTGGCTTTTACATTTTTATTTAATCGGCGCGATAAAATAGCCTGATCTTTTGGATTAACAAAAGCAGCCGCTTGAATTTTATCGATTAAGCGCTCTTCAGCCCCTAGCGAAAAACTAATGTAACAGCCAATATTGGCGAACAACGCGATAAGTGTACCGCGTGTAATTAGGGTTTGTTGTAACTCACTGTCTAGTGGGTTGGGGGCATCTAAAATAGGCAACATTAAAAACAATACCCAACAAATAACCCCAGCGAGTAGCCCGGCATAGACACCATAGGCATGGCCTTTTCGCCAATATAAGCCACCTACAATGGCAGGCAATAGTTGCGATACCAATGAAAAAGCAACCAATCCCATACTAGCCAGTGCACTGCCATTACCAAACCATTGCTGATAGAAGTAAGCTAAAATAAGCACCCCAGCAATGGTAAATCGACGCACCAGTAAAATACGAGACTTATAGCTGCTGGTAATTAAGTTACGTTTAAATTTACGACGTAACATTAACGGCAGTACCACATCATTTGAGATCATGGTACTTAACGTTAATGTGGCTACAACAATCATGGCTGTAGCTGCTGAAAGCCCTCCAATAAACACAAACGTAGTTAAAAAAGCATTATCGTGCAACATAGGCAGTGCCAGTACAAAGCTGTCTGGTGATAAGCTGCGGCCTATTTCGGGGTGAATCGCAGCGGTGGCAATAGGTAAAATCATTGCTGCTGTTAATAGCAAATACAGCGGAAAGGCCCAACGCGCAGTGAATAAATGGCGCTTATCTTGGTTATCGACCACGGTTACATGAAATTGGCGTGGCAAACAAATAATAGCCGCTGCTGCCATAAGTGACTGGCCGATAAAATTAAAACTAAAGAAGTCAAAGTGTGTCCAATACATCCAAATAGACTCGGCGACTTGGCTAGAGCTCTCTGTAGGTAAATTAAATAAGCTGTATATCGCAAGCCCAGCAACGGCGGCTAAGGCAAACAGTTTAACTAAAGATTCAAACGCTACAGCGAGCATTAAACCTGAACGATATTCGGTTACATCAACTTTGCGCGTACCAAAAAATATAGCAAATAACGCCATCATTAACGTGGCCGATAGCGCCAAAATATCTCCTGATATCTGATTGCTGTTTTGTAGGAGTAAAAAGCTAGAGCTGAGTGCTTTTAATTGCAATGCAATGTACGGAATGGTGGCCAATAAGGCGATTATTGTCACCATAATGGCGGTGGTTTGACGCTTACCATAGCGGGCTGAAATAAAGTCGGCAATAGTGGTGATATTTTGTTTTTTACTCACCAGTACCAGTTTACGTAAAAAGCCTTGACCGAAAAAAAACAATAAAGCGGGGCCTAACAATATAGGTAAAAAACTCCAGCTACTGGTCGCTGCTGTGCCTACTGAGCCGTAGTAAGTCCATGAAGTGCAATAAATACCTAGTGCAAATGAATACACAAACGGGTGATGACTAATACGCTTGGCAAGTGGCGTGGTTTTATCCCCCCAATTAGCCAGCCAAAACAGCACGCCTATGTAGCCAAAGGCAACAATGAGTAGTACAGCCGTCATGTTTATTTAACCTTGTAGAATATTTTTATAATTTGCCATAACTATACCCAAACTATTTCAAGATGCGAGCGTCAGTTGGCATTTGAGGCCGTTTGGTTATTTACAATACCTGGCTGTGGATTAAGTTAGGGGTATATATTTTATTTATATTATCTATAAATAAAATAACCATTTGATTTTTAAGGTTTTATTTTAAATTGGTTGTTTGGTTAGACTAATGTCTTATTCCCACGCTTTACTCAAAAATTGGCGTAAACATCTCGCAAAAAAATTAATTAACTTACTGAAATTAAAGTAGTTCACTTGTTGTTTACTAATTAAACGCCTACAGTTTACAAAAACGTTAACACATTGTTACGACCATTGTCGCAATTCAATATTTGAGTAGCGTTGCTAAATTGATTAACGAATATAAAAAACCACCCATCGTAATCTTGCGATGTTTAAAGGGGAAAATAAAAATGGCTTTTAAAAATGAAGAACAAGCAAAAGCTTATTGGGCAGAAAACATTTCATTACTGTTTAAGTTATTAGCGGTATGGTTTGTGGTCTCTTTTGGCTTTGGCATATTACTTGTAGATGTACTAAATGAAGTACGTTTTTTTGGGTTTAAACTTGGCTTCTGGTTCGCCCAGCAAGGCGCGATTTATACCTTTGTAGCTTTGATTTTTGTGTACGTTTTCAAAATGAATACGTTAGATAAAAAATATGGCGTAGACGAATAGGAGCTCAGCAATGGATGTTCAAATACTCACTTTTATAATCGTCGGTTTAAGCTTTGCGCTTTATATCGGCATTGCAATCTGGGCTCGTGCAGGGTCAACAAATGAATTCTATGTTGCCGGTGGTGGTGTACCTCCACTAGCCAATGGTATGGCAACTGCTGCGGATTGGATGAGTGCTGCGTCATTTATTTCAATGGCAGGTATTATTTCGTTTGCTGGCTATGACGGTAGTGTTTACTTAATGGGGTGGACGGGTGGTTATGTACTACTGGCCATGTGTTTAGCGCCTTACTTACGTAAATTCGGCAAGTTTACTGTACCAGACTTTATCGGGGATCGTTACTACTCACGTACTGCGCGTTTAGTGGCTATTTTATGTGCCATCTTTATTTGTTTTACTTACATTGCGGGTCAAATGCGTGGTGTGGGTGTGGTGTTCTCTCGTTTCTTAGAAGTTGAAATTGAAACCGGCGTTTACATCGGCATGATTATTGTTTTCTTTTATGCTGTACTTGGTGGCATGAAAGGCATTACTTACACGCAAGTTGCGCAGTACTGTGTACTGGTATTTGCTTATTTGGTACCGGCTATTTTCATCTCGATGATGGCAACCGGTCACTTTTTCCCACAAACAGGGTTTGGTGCCACGCTAAGTGATGGTTCAGGCATGTATGTATTGGATAAATTAGATGGTTTAAGTGCTGAGTTGGGCTTTGGTCAATACACTGAAGGCTCGAAGAGCATGATTGATGTATTTGCAATCACAGGTGCTCTTATGGTCGGTACTGCTGGTTTACCACATGTAATTGTTCGCTTTTTCACTGTACCTCGCGTAAAGGACACACGTATTTCAGCGGCGTGGACACTGGTATTTATTGCTATTGTTTACACAACAGCACCCGCAGTAGCTTCGTTTGCCCGTGTAAACATGATTGACACCATTAATGGTAAAGACGGTAGCGGCACAGCGTATGCAGATGCACCAGCTTGGATTAAAAACTGGGAACGTACAGGTCTAATTACCTTTAATGATAAAAATGGTGACGGCAAAATGTTTTACACATCAGGTAAAATCACTGACCCTAATAGCGCGAACGAAGTAAACGTTGACCGCGATATTATGGTACTAGCGAACCCTGAAATTGCCGACTTACCAGCATGGGTTATTGCACTCGTTGCTGCTGGTGGTATTGCCGCGGCACTATCGACTACAGCGGGCTTACTATTGGTTATTTCAACCTCAGTATCGCACGATTTGCTAAAACGGACACTCAAACCGGATATAACCGACAAGCAAGAATTACTTGCAGCGAGGTTAGCAGCGATGATTGCTATTGTAATATCCGCCTACTTTGGGATTAACCCGCCAGGATTTGTGGCCTCGGTTGTTGCCTTTGCCTTCGGCTTAGCGGCAGCGAGCTTCTTCCCTGCAATTATTATGGGTATTTTCTCTAAATCAATGAATAAACATGGTGCAATTGCAGGCATGGTAACGGGTATCACCTTTACTGCTGCATACATCATCTACTTCAAGTTTGTGAGCCCTGAGCTTAATAGCCCAGAAAATTGGTTCTTAGGTATTTCACCTGAAGGGATTGGTTTAGTAGGTATGATCATTAATTTTGCAGTAGCGGCAGTTGTAATGAAAATGACTCAACCAACACCAATTGAAATCCAAGAAATGGTTGAAGGCATTCGTAATCCTAAAGGGTCTAGTGAAGCGCATGCTCACTAATCCATATAGCTAATGATATAACGCATCAAAGCCCGACTTAAGTCGGGCTTTTTATTTGTTTAAATAATGACTACATTAAATAATCGCTATATTAAATAACCATATTTCAGGTTAAGTCGCTTTTTTATTGAGGATGATTTATGAGTAATGAGCAACAGGAAGTCGCGCAGTTTATTAACAAGCAAGCGCCATTTTCAATGTTACAAGACAGCGCCTGCAGTTATTTTGTAAACCATCTGGATAGTATTTATTTGACCCGAGAAAACCAAACGCAATGGCTTAACAGTGAACAGCCTAAGTTATTTTTAATCCGCTCTGGGTTATACGATTTAGTCGATGCCAAAGGCGATACGGTAACGCGTTTAACTCAAGGTGATTACTTTGGTTACCCCTCTTTATTAACGGGAGATGCAATACAAAATAGCTTAGAAGTACAAAAAGAGGGCATAGTGTATATGCTCGACCAAACGCATTTTGATTATTTACGCCGAGAATATAAAGCCTTTGAGCAATATTTTGTCCGTGCACATGCAAATCGATTACTGTCATCGCATTATAAGAGCAACAACGACAGCTGGTCTGAGCGTAAAATATCAGAGATCATGACTCGCAAAGCGATAACGCTGCCCCCCGATGCCAGCATCCGTCATAGTGCTAAAAAAATGCAAGAGCATGGGGTTTCTTCAATCATGATCACCGAAAACTCGCACCTTGTTGGGGTGGTTACTGACCGTGATTTACGTAATCGAGTGCTTGCTGATGAGGTGGACCCCGCGCAAGCTATCAATAGTATTATGACCAATAAGCCTAAGTTTATATTTGAAAATAATCGTGTGTTTTCAGCGCTACACTTAATGCTCAAGCATAATATTCATCATTTACCTGTGCTTGATGAAAATCATAAACCGCTAGGTATGATCACTAGTACAGACTTACTACGCCAACAAAAAAGCGACCCTGTCCAGCTCATTGGCCGTATTTATAAAGCGCATAATGTCGCTGATTTAAAGCGTTACGCTAAAGAAATTCCTGAGTTATTAAAGGGGTTTTCTAATAATATTGATGATATTTCACTGATTGGAAAACTACTCAGCGGTTTAACTGATGCGCTAACCTCGCGGCTAATATTTTTATTTCAACAACAACATGGTGTTGCACCAACGAGCTTTAGCTTTATTTGTTTTGGCTCTCAAGCGCGCGAAGAGCAAACACTGCATTCTGATCAAGATAATGGCTTGTTATTACCCGATGGTCTAAACGATGAGCAGCACGCGTACTTTAAACAAATGGGTGAATTTGTATGTGAAAACTTAGTTGAATGCGGTATTCGTCGTTGCCCTGGTAACATTATGGCCAGCAGTGATGCGTGTCGAATGAGTGTCAGTGATTGGCGGGCGAAGTTTTTAAAGTGGATCACCAGCCCCAGACCCCAGGCAATGCTCAACTGTAAAATATTTTTTGATCTGCGTTTTATTGAAGGATCAACCACGCTTTATAGCCAGTTTTGTGAAGAGTTAACTCATATTTCTCGCAACGATCTTTTTTATGCGGCAATGGCCAGCGATGTGAATACCAACAGCGCGCCGATTGGTTTATTCAATAACTTTAAAACCGAAAAAACAGAGCAACACCACAAGTACATCGATCTTAAAAAGCGCGGGGTGGTGATCATTAACGATCTGGCAAGGTTGTATGCATTAAAAGTAGGCATCCGTCGTGCTAACACCCAAGAGCGATTAGACGCCTTATTAAAGTATTCATTGTTAAGCAAAGAAGATATTTATAATTTAAAAGATTGTTGGCGATTTTTAACTCAGCTTCGGCTGCGCACACAAATAAACGAAGAGGGGTTACCCAGCAATTGTATAAACCCAGATAAGCTCAATTCGTTAGAGCGTCATCAGCTTAAAGAAGCTTTTTACCTAGTAAAACAAGCGCAGCAAGGCGCGGCGTTTAAATTTTCGCGTGGGAGTTTGTAACAACAATGGTTAAGCAGCTTATTACTCGTTATTTAAAGCGCCGTCATTTGCTCGTGCAAAGTGCTTTAAAGCAACGTTATTTAGTAATTGATTTGGAATTAACAGGGCTTGCTCCTAAACAACATGAAATTGTCTCGGTTGCTTGGGTACTGATTGATAACGAATGTATCAAAAACAGTCAGTCGCAGCATTTGGTTAATAAAGAGGTGAAAAGTTTAGAGCAGAGCCCCGTTTTTCATGGCATTAGTACTGACTCGGTGGCACAAGGGCAAAGTCTACAAAGCATTTTAACGTCTTTAAGCGCTCACTTTAGTGACTGTATTTTAGTATTTCATAATGCCATGCTCGATTGGGGTTTTTTAAAGTTAGCACTAAAAAATGCAGGGATCACCCAGCGCCCCAAGTTGATTATCGACACCTTACAAATAGAAAAAAAGCGTCTGCTAAAACATAGCTCAGATATAAAATTAGACGATTTAACTCTTAATGAATGCCGTAAACGCTACGACTTACCAAGCTATCATTGTCATCACGCCCTTACCGATGCACAAGCCACTGCTGAGTTGTTATTAGCCCAATGCCATCAGATAAGCGCCGGTAAGGAGCTCAAAGTAGGCGAGTTAACGTAAGTTGGGCAGAGCGAAGCGAAACCCAACCTATAAAGAATACATAAATACTAGATTACTGAGGCAGTTTACTTTTGTTTTTATTTGTATAACTATGGGAACGTGTGATTTATTATGAATTCAAGGAACGAATATGAAACTTATCATCGCTATTTTTATTACCTTATTCCCTCTTATTACTTTTGCTCATTCAAGCGTGCCAGCTAATCGTCACATTGCAGTGCAGGGGTCAGCTGAGGTATTTGTTGAGCCTGATATGGCTCAAATTATATTTGAAGTAAAAAGCACTGAAGCTACATTCCTTGAGGCTAAACGTGAGCTTGATGACCGGATTAGCTTGCTACTTGAACAATCAGACAAATACGGTTTTGACCAAAACGATGTTTATATATCGGGTTTAAAAAGCAAGGTATACACTATGATTGGTACAGAATCTGGGACTGTTTCAGGCGATAAGTATTTAGCCCTGAAAACAGTTAAAGTCACATTAAAAGATATTAAAAAAGTCGATGAATTTATTAATTTTGCTCAAAGCTTAAAAATAGACAATATCGAAAAAATTAATGGTTTATCCTCTAAAGTTAATCAGTTAGAGGCAGAAGCAACACAATTAGCAATCGATAACGCAAAAGCGAAGGGAAATAAGCTCGCTCAAGCTTTTGGCGCTGAACTTGGCAACGTTTACAGTATCAGTGCAAATTCCGGCAGCTCAGATTACGATTATGACGCGGGCGGTGTTAAGCACATTATTTTATCTAGCAATAGAAATAGCGTGGTTGCTAGTAATAACGAGAATCCATTTATGCAGCAGCAATATTTAGGCGCAACAATAAGCGTTAAAGCATCAATAAAGGTGGTGTTTGATTTAAAACTAAAATAGCAAACAGTGCAAATACCCACTAGCAGGACTAAAAGTAAAAGTGCAGTGTGTGTTGATTATGACGTTAATTTAAAGTTTCTAATGCTTGGCTCTTATAATCACAAGCAAGGTCGATTACAATACCGCCATCTAAAAGGCGACGCTGCCTTTCTCTGTACGTAACTAGAGTGGATTTTATATTTCATGGCAATCAAACTTGCAATTAATGGTTTTGGTCGTATTGGTCGAAATATTGTCCGTGCACTATACGAATCAGGCTTAAGCGACGAGATCAAAATTGTTGCAATTAACGAATTAGCCGACCCTGAAGCTATTGCCCATTTATTAAAATACGACACCTCTCATGGTCGTTTTGCTTTTCCAGTTAAACTAGGTGAAGACACCATTAGCGTAGCTGATGACACTATTGCGTTATTTTGTGAACAAAATCCAGTTGAATTACCGTGGCAAACGTTAGATGTTGACGTGGTGCTTGAATGTACGGGGGTTTACCACTCACGTGAGCACGCACAGTTACATATTGCCGCAGGCGCTAAAAAAGTGTTGTTTTCACATCCTGCGGATAATGATGTTGATGCCACTATTGTTTACGGTATTAATGACGATGAGCTTAAAAGCGAGCATACTATTGTCTCTAATGGCTCGTGTACCACCAACTGCGTTGTTCCTGTTATTAAAGTACTCGATGATGCCTTTGGCATTGAATCAGGTGCTATTACGACTATTCATGCATCAATGAACGATCAGCAAGTAATTGATGCGTATCATCATGATTTACGCCGTACGCGTGCCGCCAGCCAGTCTATTATTCCTGTAGATACAAAATTAGCTCGTGGTATAGATCGTATTTTACCCAAATTTAAAGGTCGCTTTGAGGCCATTGCGGTCCGTGTACCGACCATTAATGTGACGGCGATGGATTTAAGTGTCACGGTTAATGCAGATGTAGATTTAAGTGCGGTTAATAATGCCCTTAAAGCACAAGCTAAAGACCGCCTTGAAGGTATTTTAAGTTACACCGAAGAGCCATTGGTATCGGTTGATTTTAATCATGACCCACATTCTTGTATCATAGATGGCACACAGACACGTGTTAGTCATAAACGACTGATAAAGTTATTAGTTTGGTGTGATAACGAGTGGGGATTTGCGAATCGCATGCTCGATACCGCGCGTGCTATGATGGCATTTAAGTAATATTTTAAACGTATTTGTAAGGGTCTGTTGACCTTTGCGGATTAATATTTGTTCAAACTAAGGGCAATTTAATCGCGGCGCGAGGTTTGTAACCTAGTGGGCTAAGTAAAAACCGAGCAACAAAGAGTTGATTGCCCCTAGGTAGAACCCTTTGGGCAGCGCCTGTTTGGCATTGATGCTGCGTTATCGCCTATTTATGGGGAATAACCACACCACATAGGCTCTGCCTTGCCTAAATACCACATAGGCTCTGCCTTGCCTAAATACCAAACAGGCAGCTGCAAATTCAACCTTGAAAGGTCAACAGACCCTAGGTTTAGTATCGTTAACTAAGGAGATGTTCATGTCGGTCATTAAAATGGCAGATTTAGATTTAAACGGCAAACGCGTATTAATTCGTGAAGATTTAAATGTACCCGTTAAAGCAGGTAAAGTGACGTCAGATGCACGTATTCGCGCTGCGTTACCTACTATCAAACTAGCGTTAGAGAAAGGCGCGAAAGTGATGGTTATGTCACACCTTGGCCGTCCTACGGAAGGGCAATACGAAGAAGAGTTTTCATTGGCTCCGGTTGTCGATTACTTAAATGATGCACTTGAGCAAACAGTTCGCCTAGAAAAAGATTATCTAAACGGCGTTGATGTTGCAGATAACGAAGTCGTTGTTTTTGAAAACGTGCGTTTTAATAAAGGCGAGAAAAAAGACGACGAAACCTTATCAAAGCAACTCGCTGCATTATGTGACGTGTACGTAATGGATGCCTTTGGTACTGCGCATCGGGCACAAGCATCAACGCATGGTGTAGGTTTATTTGCTGATGTAGCGTGTGCCGGTCCATTATTATCGGCTGAACTTGAAGCGCTAGGCAAAGCGCTTGATAACCCAGCACGCCCATTAGTGGCGATTGTGGGTGGCTCTAAAGTGTCAACTAAGTTAACCGTACTTGATTCATTGTCTAAAACTGTTGACCAGCTTGTTACGGGTGGCGGTATTGCTAATACCTTTATTGCAGCTGCAGGTTACCCTGTAGGTAAGTCCCTTTTTGAGGCTGACTTAATGGACGAAGCTAATCGCTTATGTGCAGCAGCAAAAGCTAACAAGGGTGAAATTCCGGTACCGACAGATGTTGTTGTGGGTAATGAATTCTCAGAATCAGCTGTAGCAACACTTAAAGATGTAAGCGAAGTTACCAGCGACGATATGATTTTTGATATTGGTCCTGATACAGCAAACAAACTTGCAAAAATTATTGCTAATGCGGGCACCGTTGTATGGAATGGCCCAGTGGGTGTTTTTGAATTTGATCAGTTCGGTAATGGTACACGTGCCATTGCCCAAGCGATTGCTGATTCAAAAGCGTTTTCAATTGCAGGTGGTGGTGACACTTTAGCAGCAATTGACAAGTACGGCATTAGTGACAAAGTTTCGTATATTTCTACCGGTGGTGGTGCTTTCTTAGAGTTTTTAGAAGGTAAAAAACTGCCTGCAGTAGTGATGCTAGAATCACGTGCTAAGTAATACGTAAAGTATTAGCTAGCCGTTAGGCAGATGTGGAGTGTCCGCATCTGCTACACTTAACTGATAAATACCTCTCACTTTTATTTATTAGTTATTTAATTCGAATTTTAGGCATTGAGCTTTAAGGTTCGAGGTGTAGTTATTGCACCAAACTAACAAATCCGTTCAAACTAGATAGTTTAATGACTATCGATAAATTGGAGAATACCCAATGGCTTTAATCAGTATGCGACAACTTCTGGATCATGCCGCTGAGCATGGTTACGGTGTACCCGCGTTTAATGTAAATAACCAAGAGCAAATGCGCGCAATTATGGAAGCGGCTGATAAAACAAACAGCCCTGTTATTGTGCAAGGTTCTGCGGGCGCACGTGCGTATGCCGGTGCACCTTTTATTCGTCATATGATTTTAGCGGCAGTTGAAGAATGGCCACATATCCCCGTGGTTATGCATCAGGATCACGGTACATCACCGGGTGTATGTCAGCGTTCAATTCAGTTAGGTTTTTCATCAGTAATGATGGATGGCTCGTTAATGAGCGATGGCAAAACTCCGTCAAGCTACGATTACAACGTTGATGTAACACGTAAAACAGTTGAAATGGCACATGCATGTGGCGTATCTGTAGAGGGTGAGCTAGGTGTATTAGGTTCACTTGAAACCGGTGAAGCGGGTGAAGAAGACGGCGTTGGCGCTGAGGGTAAACTTACCACAGAGCAAATGCTAACGAATCCAGAAGAAGCGGCAGATTTTGTAAATAAAACCCATGTTGATGCGCTGGCTATTGCCTGTGGTACATCACACGGTGCCTACAAATTTACGCGTCCACCAACCGACGATATTTTAGCGATTGATCGTATTAAAGAAATTCATGCGCGTATTCCAAACACGCACTTAGTAATGCATGGCTCGTCTTCTGTACCACAAGAGTGGTTAGAAGTGATTAACCAATACGGTGGCGAAATTCCTGAAACATACGGTGTGCCAGTTGAGCAAATTGTTGAAGGTATTAAATACGGTGTGCGTAAGGTAAACATTGATACTGACTTACGTTTAGCGTCTACCGGTGCGATTCGTCGTCATTTGGCAATGAACCCATCGAACTTCGACCCACGTAAGTTCTTAGCCGCTGCAACACAAGCAATGACTGACATTTGTATTGCCCGTTACGAAGCGTTTGGTACTGCGGGTCAAGCAAGTAAAATTAAGCCAATTTCATTGGATGAAATGCACCTTAAATACTTAAGCGGTGAGTTAAATCCAAAAATAAAATAATGAGCCAATAACGGCGATACTCTCGCACTCATTATAAAAAGCCAGTTGCTTACGCTCTGGCTTTTTTGATCTGTGGGGGATCAGTATTTTACCTAGTTATTAATTTGGGATCACTCGATTACTAACTTGTCATATCTGGGATCATTACTTTACTAAGTGAAGGGCTTAAAGTGACGCATTTTGTACTTTTAAGTGTCGAATATCATAATAAATGGATAAAAATCACACAGTAAATCATTGGTTTAGCTTTGTTAGTGGGTAAAATAGTGATCCGAAAAGGGATCTGCTTAATAAAACTCTGATCCTTGTATTTAAGATCATAATAAACCTGATCTAAATAGGTGCCGACTTTTATTATTAAGCCTAAAAATAGCTGCTAGTTAGTAATTTGATGATCCCAAGTTAATATCATAAATAGGCCTTTAATAACGACTCACTTTACTGCAAACCACTTTTTTATTTACTGCTCAAGATGATAAAAATATGACATATTCAATTTTTTGTTACTATTTTGTGTTTTTTTTAGTTTCATTTTAATTTAGACGTTACACTTTAATAAAAATGTCATACTTAGTCATAATAATGAAACCTACTCAATAGCCTAAGAGATAAATTGGAATGTCACGTAAAGTATTAGTCGTTGATGACGAAGCACCTATCAGGGAAATGTTGGTTTTTGTTTTAGAACAAAATGGCTTTCAAGCCATTGAGGCAGAAGATTATGATTCTGCAATAGCCGCAATGGTTGAACCTTATCCAGATATGGTGTTACTCGATTGGATGCTACCTGGTGGTAGTGGAATTCAAATTGCTAAAAAATTCAAACAAAATGAACACACACGCCAAATCCCTATCATTATGCTGACTGCTCGCGGCGAAGAAGAAGACAAAATACGCGGTTTAGAAGTGGGCGCTGATGATTACGTTACTAAGCCGTTTTCACCTAAAGAGTTAATGGCGCGTATTAAAGCAGTTATTCGCCGAGTAGCACCTACCTCTTTAGAAGAAGCAATTGAAGTGCATGGCCTGCGCTTGGACCCTATTTCGCATCGTGTTACCTCAGGGGGCAGTGAGCTTGATATGGGGCCAACCGAATTTAGACTGTTACACTTTTTTATGACCCATCCAGAGCGTGTTTACAGCCGTGAGCAACTGCTTGATCATGTATGGGGCACGAATGTGTATGTTGAAGACAGAACCGTAGATGTTCATATTCGTCGCTTGCGTAAAGCGATTGCTACGCTTGGACATGACCGCTTAGTACAAACGGTACGCGGAGCTGGTTATCGCTTTTCGAGTAAACTATAGTGTGCTTACAATTAAGCTTACTTAGTTAAGTAGCAATCTATTAACCTAGTTCAGTCAACTTGTCTGCTAGCGTTTATAAGGTAAAGAGCGTGTATGTATCGAGTTATTAACAAGCAGGCGCTAGCAAAGCGGCTGTTTGTCTATTTTATACCTTTACTTTTAATTGGGGTGCTTATTGATGCCCCATTTTTGATGTTGTTTTTGGGCGCTTTTTCGCTACTTATGTGGCATTACCATCAACTTTATCGGTTAAGTGATTGGCTGCATAACCAGCACAGTTTTAACCCACCAGAAGGTGAAGGGTCGTGGGAGCAAGTATTTGAAGGCATCTATCAGCTGCAACATCGTAATCGTAAAAAGCGTAACGAACTGGCAGAGCTGATACGCCGTTTTCGTGACGGTGCTGAGGCGGTGCCTGATGCCGTTGTTGTATTGCAAAACGATTTATCAATTGTGTGGTGTAATCAACTTGCACTCAAAGTGTTAGGGTTACAATGGCCGGTTGATCATGGTCAGCGTTTAGATAACCTCATTCGCGATCCTAAATTTGCTAAATATATGCACCGTAAAGAGTTTAGTGATGCACTGGAGCTTGAAAGTGGCCACAGTGTAGAACAAGTACTTGAGTTTAGGGTGATGCCTTATGCTAACACTCAGTTATTGGTGGTAGTACGTGATGTAACCCGTTTAAAGCAGCTTGAGCAGATGCGTAAAGACTTTGTTGCTAATGTCTCTCATGAGCTCAGAACCCCTTTAACGGTTGTTACCGGCTACCTTGAAATGCTCGACAGTGATTCGCTCCCTCCGCCTGCAATGTGGAATAAGGCACAAACTACCATGCTAGAACAATGTAAACGCATGGATAGTTTAGTGAACCAGTTACTTTCGTTATCACGTATTGAAGGCGCAAAACGTCACAGTAATGATAAGGCAGTAAATGTACCGCAATTGCTAAAACTGATTGAAACTGAAGCACAGTCTATAAATCAAGATAAAGGCCATCAACTTATTTTTAATATTGATGCGTCACTTGATATTACCGGTGCTGAGGATGAGCTCAGAAGTGCTTTTTCAAACTTAGTATTTAATGCCATTCATTATACTAAGCCAGGTGGTAAAATTGAGGTGTGTTGGCAGCGCAACAATGCACAGGCATGTTTTAGTGTTATCGATAATGGTGATGGTATTGCACCAGAGCATATAAATCGCTTAACTGAGCGTTTTTATCGGGTCGATAAAGCCAGAAGCCGCACCACAGGTGGCTCAGGATTAGGCTTAGCAATTACTAAACATGTACTTACTCGCCATGGTAGCCAATTAAAAATTAGCAGTGAACTGGGTAAAGGTTCCTGTTTTTCTTTTGCGTTTTCAAGCGATAGGTTGATCTCTATTCCGCCATTAGTGACGAGTAATACTGCTAGTCATAAAAGTGTCATTTAAGAGTCACACCATTGTCATGTACTCACTTTAGAGTGAACCGCAGTTAGGAAATGGGACGAACAAACTGGAGAACCCCAAAATGAAATTTAAAAACTTAGTTGCCGCAATGGGTGTGGCTGTTACAACATTTGTATCTGCGCAAGCAGTAGCATTAGAAGACGGTATGCCTGAGTATCAAAAAATTAGCGGTGTATCAGGTAACTTTTCATCGGTAGGGTCTGATACGTTAGCCAACATGATGACCTTTTGGGCTGAAGAATATAAGCGTATTTACCCAAATGTAAATATTCAAATTCAAGCGGCAGGTTCGTCTACTGCGCCACCAGCACTAACAGAAGGTACGGCAAATTTAGGTCCAATGAGCCGTGCTATGAAGTCGAAAGAAATTGAAGCATTTGAAAAGCGCTATGGTTATAAGCCAACACAAGTACGTGTAGCAATTGATGCATTAGCGGTATTTGTTCATAAAGATAACCCAATTGAAGGGCTACGTATTGACCAAATCGATGCTATTTTCTCATCAACACGTAAATGTGGCGCACCAGAGCAAGTAAACCGCTGGAGTGATGTTGGTCTAGAAGGTGATTGGGCTGCAAAAGACGTGCAATTATATGGACGTAACTCAGTATCAGGGACTTACGGTTACTTTAAAAAGAAAGCCTTATGTAAAGGCGATTTTCGTAATAACGTGAACGAGCAACCGGGTTCAGCTTCTGTTGTACAGTCAATTTCAGCATCACTAAATGCCATTGGTTATTCTGGCATTGGTTATAAAACATCGGGTGTGCGCACTGTTCCGTTATCTAAAAAAGGTACTAACTTTGTAGATGCCACGCTTGAAAACGTAGCTCAAGGTAAATACCCACTTTCACGTTTCTTATATGTTTATGTAAATAAACACCCAAATAAGCCACTTGGCCCAGTTGAAGCTGAGTTTTTAAAGATGGTACTTTCGCAAGAAGGTCAAAAAATTGTAGAAAAAGATGGTTATGTGCCACTTTCTGCAAAGCTAGTTGAAGTTGAGTTGAAAAAGTTAGGCTTAAAATAAACCGCTAATAATTAAAAAACCGCTCAAATGAGCGGTTTTTTTTGGTTTACAATTTATGCCGATTGATATTAGTCAGCTTTACTTAAGTTTTCAGCTTGTACTTTGCATTGATTATACGCTTCGATGCACTTAGATGAGCAAACCTGTGACTTAAGGCTGTCGGTGGTTGTTTGTTGTTCACAGCTGGTTTCGCATTGATAACTTTGCTGAGCACATTGATTAAGTGCAGGATTACCCGCTTGGCTCTGGCAGCCAGCAAGAACTGCAAACGAAAAAGCCACGAGGCTAGTTTTAATAAAAGTTTTCATACTTATCCTTAAAGTGAGGCTACACCAGTATTAAACTTCAACCTGTATATTGTCGATTAATCTAACACTTCCTAAAAAGGCGGCAGCTAAAATAACAAATCGTGTATCTTCGAGTGTAGCAGCTTTTAATGTATCTCGTTGAGCTATCGAAAAATAATCTGGTTTTAGCCCTGCGCTTTCTAAAGTCGCTTTAGCATCAGCTTCAAGAGTAGCAAACGCTTTATTTCCGCTTTTTAGTTGCTGCGCACAGTGATTTAAAGTATTGAATAAAATCGTAGCGGTTTGCTTTTCATCACTTGATAAATACCCATTGCGTGAGCTCATGGCAAGGCCGCTAACTTCACGTATCGTTGGCACACCAATAATTTCTACTGGTATCGACAAATCACGGGCCATTGTTTTAACAACTTGCAGCTGTTGAAAGTCTTTTTCACCAAAGCAGGCGTAATCAGGTTGGACTAAGTTAAATAGTTTAGTGACAACTGTTGCTACACCTTTAAAATGACCAGGACGTGAGCCGCCGCAATAGCCCATCGAAATACCTGGTACATCAACAAAACTTTGCACCCCTAAGCCATTTGGGTAAATAGCCTCTACACTGGGGATAAACAAAATATCCGTTTCAAGATCGGCTAAACCTTGTTTATCGGCATCTAAGGTACGCGGATAATTGTCTAAATCTTCGTTAGCACCAAATTGCATCGGGTTAACAAAAATACTAACAACGACTTTGTCGGCCAGTGTTTTTGCTTTTTCTACCAACGAAAAGTGGCCGCGGTGCAAGTTACCCATAGTAGGTACTAGTGCAACACTTAAACCCGCTTGGCGCCAAGCTCTTATTTGACTGCGTAATGATTTAATTTCAGTGATTGACTGCATTATTTAAACTCGTGTTCAGCGCTTGGAAAAACGCCGCTTTTAACATCGTTACAATACTTTTTAACAGCGGCAGGCATGTTGCCTGTTTCGAGTAAAAAGTTTTTTGAAAATTTAGGAATGTAGCCTGCAGAAATGCCGACTAAATCGTGCATAACCAAAATTTGACCATCGGTTACATTGCCCGCACCAATCCCTATAGTCGGAATGCTTAATGAGTCAGTAATACGTTTTGCTAAGGCACTTGGAATACACTCAAGCACGAGTAGTTGAGCACCCGCGGCCTCTAATGCTTTTGCATCGGCAATAATTTTTTGTGCTTGTACTTCTTCACGGCCTTGAATTTTAAAACCACCAAATACGTGCACAGATTGTGGCGTAAGCCCTAAATGCCCACACACCGGAATACCTTGTTGAGTGAGTGATTTAATGCTGTCATGTAACCATTCACCGCCTTCAAGCTTGATCATGTTAGCACCTGCGCGCATCAACTCTGCGGCATTTTTACAGGCATCATTTGGATTTGCATAGGTCATAAACGGTAAGTCGGCAATAACAAATAGGTCACGGCTTCCAGCACGAACACAGCGAGTATGGTACGCAATTTCTTGGTTTGTTACAGCGAGTGTGTCATCGCCACCTTGTAATACCATTCCCAAAGAATCACCGACTAAAACAACTTCAACGCCATTCTCATGAAATAACTTAGCAAAACTGGCATCATAAGCTGTTAACGCAGTGATTTTATTACTTTCAGCCTTCATTTTATTCAAAGTTGAAACGGTTATTTTAGACATAATATTCTCGCAGACAGTGGCCTTAGTTAATTACAGCGGTAATTGTTGTAAGTCGTTAAGCGGTAGGTTATTTGCTATCTGTTTGATAGATACGCCGCTTGGTAAAATAAGTTCGGGTGCAATTTCTTGCAGCGGGTAAACAACAAATTCTCTCTCGTTTAACCCGTAATGAGGCACCGTTAAACGTTTAGTATTTATAACCTGCTCACCAAATAATAAAATATCAATATCCAGTGTGCGTGCGCCCCAGCGCTCAGCTTTTCTGACTCGACCATGTTCTAGCTCTATCGCTTGGGTTAAATCGAGTAGTTGCTCTGGCTCAAGTGAAGTGTTGATACAGGCGACTGCATTCACATAATCAGGTTGATCTTGTGGTCCCATAGGCTTGCTCGCATAATAATGCGAGCAGGCTATAAGTTCGCTGTTTGGCAAGCTTTTAAGTGCAATAACAGCGTTATCAAGTTGTTTTTTAGGGCTGTTAAGGTTTGCACCTAAACCCAAATAGACACGTTGCATTATTTACTCAGCTGGCTTTTTAGTAGTACGACGACGAGGTCGCTTGCGTGGCTTTGGGCCACCTTGATGACCAAGCTCTCGCACCATTTCTTTTTGGCCATTAATATCTTGACCTAAGTACTGTGTCCACCACTGTGCCAGCTCTGTATGCTCAGTTTCACCAGCATCAACACGCAATAGTAAAAAATCATAAGCGGCTTTAAAGCGCGGCTGCTGTGTTAAACGATAGGCACGTTGGCCTGCACGTTTATCTAAGCGTTGTTGAATATGCCAAATATCACGAGCACCTAACGTAAAGCGTTTTGGTACGGCAATATGTTGGGCATTCTCACTCAGTACTTTATTAATTGCTTGAGCAAATGCATCGTATTCTGATAGTTGCTCTTGGCGTCTAATTTTTTCAGTACGCTCAATCAGCGGGAACCACAGTAATGCTGCAAATACGAATGCAGGAGTGACTTTTTTATCTGAATTAATACGGATGTCAGTGTTTGCAAACATTTGCTTGATGAAGGTTTCTTCAAGCCCGTCTGGGTTTTTATCTAAAATCCGGTCAAGTTCTGGGAACAACGATTTAAATAAACCGTACTGACGCAGCATTACAAAGTTTTGCTGTGCTTTGCCGTTTAAAAATAGCTTGAGTATTTCTTCAAATAAACGCGCTGGCGGAATATTATCAAGCAAGCTCGCTAATTCGGTAATCGGCTTTTCGCTTGCTGGCGCTATTTGCATATCTAACTTGGTGGCAAAGCGCACTGCGCGAAGCATACGCACGGGGTCTTCACGGTAGCGTGTTTCAGGATCGCCAATTAACTCTATTTGTTTTGCCTTTATGGCCGCTAAACCATTGGCGTAATCATAAATACAAAAATCATTGATTGAGTAATATAAGGCATTGATTGAAAAATCACGACGCTCGGCATCTTCTTCAATGCTGCCAAATACGTTGTCGCGAAGTAGTTGCCCATGTTCGCTTGATTGGCTAATTTGATTTTTATCTTCTTGTGCTTCGTGATGGCCGCGCATGGTGGCCACTTCAATAATCTCACGACCAAAAACAATGTGCGCTAAACGAAAGCGGCGGCCAATTAAACGGCAGTTACGAAACAGTTTTTTAACTTGCTCAGGGGTTGCATTGGTTACAACATCAAAATCTTTAGGTTGTTGGCCTAACAATACATCGCGAATGCAACCACCAACTAAGTAGGCATCATAGCCACCATCTTTTAGGCGATAGAGTACTTTGATTGCATTTGGGCTAAATTGTTTGCGAGAAATACCATGCTCACCTCTAGGGATCACTAACGGCTCACTGCTGATTGCGACATTTTCGTTATTGGCACTTGGGCCGATAATTTGTCGACAAAATTGAAAAAGCTTGGAAATAATAGTCTGTCTCCTAGAGAAGCGGTTGATTTACTCGCCATTGCAATCAAAATCACAGCAAGTATTCGCTTAAAGCGTTATTTTTACTGCTTAATGTAATTAGCATATATTTAGGCGGCTATCATATACCAGCAAGGTAAAAAAATTAAGTTGCAGCACTGAAATTAAGCCATTTTTAACGATTTTATTTGAATTAATTCCACGTAATACGTAAAGGGAGGTTAAATCTGTATTTCACGCTTAGCAGGAACAAGGCTTAAGTTAAAATGTGCCACGGCCCAAGCGAGTAATTGTTCGCAGGTTAAATCCATTAGTTGCTCATGTATTGGCAAGCCTAAAAATTTAAATACAGCTATTAAAGTGGGTTTTGGATTTTGTTTGCAAATTGCAGGGGCATAATTTTGCTTAGACAGTTTAAACCCTGGTTTTGCTACCGCTAAAGGTAAATGAGCAAATTCTGGAATAGGGTTATTAAGTTGCTTAAACAGACTTATTTGACGGGCGGTAGGTTCAAGTAGATCAGCGCCTCGTACAATTCGATTGATCCCTTGCTCAATGTCATCAATAACCACCACCAGTTGATAGGCAAATAAACCGTCGCTACGTTTTATAATGTAATCTTCATGGGCCAGAGCAGGGTCAACGTCAATACGTCCCTGAATAAGGTCGTTATAAGTCACGGTTGCATGGCATTGAGTTAAGCGAAGGGCATGACCCTGTTCTCTGAGTTGGCTATGTTTACATTGCCCTTGATAAATACCGCCGAGGGCTTTTATTTGCTTACGAGAGCATTGGCAGGCATAAATAAGGTGTTGTTTTGACAGTGAGTTTACTGCATCTTGATAAATAGTAAGACGCTGTGTTTGATACACAACGTTTTCATCCCAATTAAGGCAGTAGGCGTCTAAGGTATTTAGGATATCGGTGGCGGCGCCTTTTACAACGCGAGTAGTGTCTATATCTTCAATGCGAACTAACCACTTTCCTTGGTTAACTTTTGCATCTAGGTAGCTACCTACAGCCGCCACAAGTGAGCCAAAATGTAACGGCCCCGAAGGAGACGGTGCAAATCGGCCGCGATAGTCAGATACTTGCGCGGTAACGGCTGTAGAAGACATGGCTATAACTTAATTAGCCGCGTCCAGCTTGTTTTTCTTTAATTTCGGCAAGTGTTTTACAGTCTACGCATAAATCAGCAGTAGGACGTGCTTCTAAACGACGAATACCAATTTCAATACCACAAGACTCACAAAAACCAAACTCGTCTTCTTTAATTAAGTTGATTGTTTTTTCAATTTTCTTAATTAATTTGCGTTCGCGGTCACGAGTACGAAGCTCTAATGAGAACTCTTCTTCTTGTGCTGCGCGGTCAACGGGATCAGGAAAGTTAGCTGCTTCGTCTTGCATGTGTGACTTAGTACGATCAACTTCGTTTCGTAAATCATTACGCCAAGTTTCTAAAATTGTTTTAAAATGAGCACGTTGTGCTTCATTCATGTACTCTTCACCCGATTTTTCTTGGTATGGTTCTAAACCGGCTTGAGCCAATAAACCATGTCTTTTTTGGTCTGGCATAACTCTCTCCTAAATCCTTAATTTAATGCCTCAGCATTAGCCGGCGGTATAAATAGCAGAAACTCATACCCTAGGCAAATTTATTTTTAAATAATCGAATTAGCTTCAACCCTGTTTACCCATATAAAAGTAGCAAAAGCAGTGTTTATATTTTTTATTACAGTATCGGTTTATAAACTGGCGTTGTTATGTGGGCAAAAATAATAAAAACAACTTATCTTTTACTTTTCGGATAAGTATTTTTTGGGCGTGGCGAAATACCAACGCTTAAATGCGCTCTTTTTACTCAACAAATGCTACTTTCTCAATTAAAGTAACTTCACTGGCAGAAATGTGTGCTTTATAAGCTAATACTTCTACGCCTTGCTCAATGGCCTCGCTAAGCAATTGTGCATAGGTTGGGTCAATATGCACCGCAGCACTGACTTGTGTGATGCCTTGGTGCAGCACTGCAAATAGTAATACCGCTCGATGCCCTTGTTTTACCATGTCGATTAATTCACGAATATGCTTTTGCCCACGAACAGTTTGGGCGTCAGGGAAGTAGCCTTGACCGCTTTGTGGACGATCTTCGCTCAGCAGCGTGACTGATTTAACTTCAACATAACAATTGGCTTTGCTGCTGTGGGTAAGTAAAAAGTCGATGCGGCTGTTTTCACTGCCATACTTCACTTCACTTTGTATGTGTTGATAGCCTGTAAGCTCATCAATAACCCCATTATTAAGTGCTTCTTCGACCACTTTATTGGCAACGGCTGTATTTACACAAATAAGTTGTGATAAGTTATTTTGCGTCAGCTCTAATGACTGCGGGTACTTTCGCTTAGTATTACTGCTGGTGGAATAAAAGGCAGTAAAACCGGCATCGGCACAGCCCGTCATCTTACCCGTATTAGCACAGTGAGCGGTAAAAGTAGTGCCATCACTGAGCTCTAAATCAGCTAAAAAGCGTTTGTAACGTTTTAATAACGTAGCAGATTGTAATGGCGGGGTGTACTTCATTAATGACTTCCTTTTATAACCAGAATTCAGGTTAAGTAAAATAAGACTTTACGGACTATTTGAGGTTATTTACCGCAAGCAGTTGGGAACTTAAGCGCGCTATAGTAAACTCAATCACACATTTAAGTGCAAGGATATTCTAACATGAGTGAAAAATTTGTTGTTCAATTAAGCGAGCAATCGGCACCAGGGCATTGGGGCGAAAGTGCGTCACTATCTTTTAACGAACACGGCGCAACGGTTCATTTATCTGAGCAAGAAACATTAAAAAATGTGCAAAAAGCAGGTCGTACTATTGCCAGCCAAGGCATTAAAAGTGTTGTGCTTGAAGGTGATGTATGGTGTACAGAGAGCCAATGGGCTTTTTACCAAGGCTTTGTATCACCAAAAGTACTAAACGGTGTTGAGTTTGTTGATAACGCACAATCTGATCTTAAAGAACTCGCTGATTTAAAAGCATCGGCAACGTGGGCGCGCGAAATGATCAATGGCACCGCCGATGACATTTACCCAGAAAGCTTGGCTGAAAAAGCCGCTGAATTTATTCAATCACTTGCACCAGAGCATGTTAGCTATCAAATAATAAAAGGCGATGCGCTATTGGAACAGCAGTGGATTGGTATTCATGCCGTAGGTCGTGGTAGTGAGCGTCCGCCAGTATTACTTGAGCTTGATTACAACCCAACTGGCGATGAGAACGCACCGGTAAGCGCAGCACTTGTTGGTAAAGGTATTACGTTTGACTCAGGTGGTTACTCAATTAAACCAAGCGAAGGTATGTTGGGTATGAAGTGCGACATGGGTGGTGCAGCAACGGTAACCGCAGGTTTGGCACTGGCAATTAGCCGTGGCGTAGAAAAGCGTATTAAACTGTTTTTATGTTGTGCTGAGAACTTAATTTCCGGTCATGCATACAAACTAGGTGACATTCTTACCTACAAAAATGGCACAACCGTTGAAATTGTAAATACCGATGCTGAAGGGCGTTTAGTATTAGCTGATGGCCTAATGGCCGCAGGCGAGACAGGCGCTCCACTTATTATTGATGCGGCAACCCTTACAGGTGCCGCCCTTGTTGCTGTTGGTCAAGAGTACAACGCATTGTTTGCCCTTGATAAAGAGCTAGTGCGTGAAGTGGAAGACTTTGCGTCACAAGAAATGGAAGCCGCTTGGCCATTACCACTTGAAAAGTGGCATCAACAAAACTGCCCATCGCCGTATGCGGATACAGCAAATAGCCGCGCCCAAAAAGGCGGTGGTTTCGGTGGTGCATCTAACGCCGCTGGTTTCTTATCTCGCTTTGTGCCAAACGATGGCAAAGGCTGGGTACACATCGATTTAGCTGCTGCATTTAATATGGGTGGTAGCACAAGTCAATGGGCTTCAGGTGCAACTACACAAGGTATGCGCACCGTAGCACGCACCCTACTTGAAAAGGCATAATCTACTGAGATTACGCATTAGTTAAAAAATAGGTACCTTAGGGTGCCTATTTTTTTATCCGTCAAACAAGCAATTTTGTTTTATTTACGGTAAAATCTTTCGCCATTACGTGTTTGGGCATCTATTTTTATTTAAACCTCGCTCAAATATTATACATACCACTGGGATCCTTATTATGTCAGAAAAGTGCTATATCACGGCTCAACAATTACTTGAAGATTCATTCCGCGTAGCGGCACAAGTGTATAAAGATGGCTTTCGTCCAGATTTTATTATTGGTATATGGCGCGGTGGTGCTCCAATTGGGATAGCGGTTCAGGAATATTATGATTACAAAGGCATAGAAACGGATCACATTGCGGTTCGTACCTCGTCTTATTACGGTATTGGTAAGCAATCAAAAGAAATCAAAGTACATGGTTTACACTACATAGTTGAAAACGCAAATGCTGGTGACTCTTTACTGATTGTTGACGATGTTTTTGACTCAGGTCGTAGTATTGTAGCGTTAAAAGAGAAGCTTTCTGAGCTAATGCGTTTAAACTTACCACGTGATATTCGTATTGCTTGTCCATACTACAAGCCAAAAAATTCAAAAGTTGATACAGTGCCTGATTACTACATTCATGAATCTGAAGAATGGTTAGTATTCCCGCATGAATTATCAGGTTTAACGCCGGATGAAATTATTGAAGGTAAATCTGATTTAGCTAAAATCCACGATATTTTACTTGAAAAGTAAACGTGATTTTGCTCAATAAAAAAGGCCTTAATGGCCTTTTTTATTGTCTTTAAAGCTGTGCAAAGCTATCTACATAGTCACTTAATTTAGGAATATCGACAGCTTGTAGTCCTTGTGTGCTTCTTTGCACTAAGTTTTTCTCTACTAACTCACTCACTACACGCCTGTATGCACGCTCAGTGGTTGCAAAGCGCTCAGCTTCTGCATTTACCGTAGGGTAAGCACGTAATAAAGTGGGATTGTTATTCTCTGCACGTAATAAGCAGTCTTTGGCAATATTGTAGCTCAACGGCAGTAACAGCTTATCTAAATTAATTTTTTGATTTTCTTGAAACTTAGCCGCAATCGTTTGCGCCGTATATAAGCTTAGCTCGGGTTTATCGAGCAATAATGCGCGCCAATGTTTTAATTCAATCAAGTTGTACGTGACATCACTAAAGCAGGTTACCGTGTAAATGCAGGGGTTATTATTAAGTGCTTCAATTTCGCCAATTAGGGTATTGTTACAGTCGAGTTGGCCAAGAAGCAGGCGCCTGCCATTACCTACATCGTAACTAAACGATACAGTTCCACTTCGCACTAACACCAACTTAGTTAACGGTTGGTCTTGCTGTATTAATATTTCTTTTTTTGATTGCTGAAAACTACTGCCGGCAAACGTCAGCAGTTGATCAACAAGGTAACTGGAAAAATGGTATTGAAACATCAATCATGCTCTTCGGACAATTGTCCTATTTATTACACCTTAATGACGATAGCATTAAGATTAAGAATTTATGCTAACTTGCCCACGCCGTTAATATAATTAACAGCGTTAAATGACCTTCATTCTTCCGTGTAATGATTAAAAATTGTGGTATTAACCAGTATATTTTAAGGTTTTATTGGTAAGTTAGCTTTTTTATTTTAACTACTGCGTAGCGTAGCTTAATAATGTACTAAAATTTAACGCGTAATACTAACCTAAAGCCTAGGAGAGAACAATTGAGTTGGGAATATTTAGGTTATTTAGCATCCGTCTTATTAGTCATATCATTAACCATGACTGATGTAACCAAACTACGTTGGTTTAATTTATTGGGCTGTATTGCGTTTACTTTTACGGTGCGGCTATAGGCTCAATGCCGGTGGCTTTTACCAACGGCTTGTTGGCTTTGGTTAATATTTATCACATTATTAAGCTATATCGTCAGTCAAAAGTTGATACAAAAAAGGTTAACGCAAGTTAACCCTTTTTTGTTTTTAATTACTCAGCTTTTGCAGCGTCTTTTTCGTAGCGTAACGTACCCGCAATCCACGTTTGCAGCACCTGAGTTTTGTATAGCTGCTCAATGGGGACTTTAAAGTAGTCTTGATCAACCAGTATAAAGTCAGCCCATTTACCTTGCTCTAAACTCCCTACTTTAAACTCTTGATGCGCTGCATACGCGCCGCCAAGGGTAAACGCATGTAATGCATCTTCTCTGCTTAACACTTCACTGGCGCACCAACCATTTTCAGGCAATTGATTATGATCCATACGTGTAATGGCAGAATATAAGCCATCAAACGGATTCGCCAGCTCGACAGGGTAATCAGAACCCGCTGCAATAGTCGACCCCTGCTCTAAGAATGTTTGCCAAGCGTATGCGCCTTTGAGTTGTTTATCGGTTAAACGCTGCTCTGCCATATGCATGTCAGATGTAGCATGCACAGGTTGCATTGATGGAATTATTTTCAGGGTTTTAAAGCGCGGTATATCCTCCGGCGAGACTATTTGTGCATGCTCCATGCGATTACGCAGTAGTATACCACCGGTTTGCTTAAATACATTTTGATAGGCATCGAGCACAATTTTATTTGCTCTATCGCCAATGGCGTGGGTATTTGCACTAAACCCGCTTTTAAAAGTGAGTGTAAATAATTGTTCTAGCTTTTGTTGGGTTTCAAGCATTAGGCCAAAGTGGTTTGCTCTGTCTGCGTATTCTTCAATAAGCGCGGCACCGCGTGACCCTAAGGCACCGTCAGCGTAAATTTTTACACTGCGAATAGATAAAAAATCTTTAGCATCTTGATACCGACCCGCTTTAAGCATCATGTTTAAATCTGGGCTTGCTGCACTTAACATCGCTACAATTCTAAGCGGTAATGTACCTAACTCAGCGCGCTGTTTATAAACTTGCCACGTGGTTTTATCAATACCTGCATCGTGTGTTGAGGTAATGCCTAAGCTTAACAAATGTTTACCTGCGGCATCTAATGCATTGCTAACCGATTGCGCAGACGTTGCAGGCATATGCTGGGTAACCAAGGTCTCTGCTTTATCTATAAAAATACCGGTTGGTTTGCCAAACTCGTCTTTTATAATTTCTCCACCTGCTGGGGCTGGTGTGTCAGCATTAATATTGGCAAGTTCTAGTGCTTTTGAATTAACCCAAATGGCGTGACCATCTACTCGCGATAAAATAACAGGGCGGTCGCTGACGACTTTGTCTAAATCAGCAGCGGTAGGGAAACGCGTGTCGGACCATAGCTCTTGGTTCCAGCCCCGACCAATGAGCCAACCTTCTTTACCTTTGGCAAATTCGTTGAGCTTAGCGGTTATTTCATCGACTGATTTTGCACCGCGCACATCAAGCTGTGACAAGTTTTCACCCAGTCCGATGACATGTCCATGGGCATCAATGAGCCCTGGGAGTAGTGTTTTGCCTTTCGCGTCAATTAGGGTTGCGCCCGGAAAGCTATTTTTCAAGCTGTCTGGACCTGTTTTAACTATTTTGCCATCTTTTATAACTAAGGTCGTAAACGTATTTACTTCGCCATGGCGCATTTTTCCTTTGTATAAAGGGGTGTAGCCATTGGCATTATATATTACTTTCGTTTGTGCAATTGCCACACTAGATAAGGCGCAGAGGCTTGCTAGTAATACCGGTTTAATTAATTTATTGAGTTGCATAAGAGGTATGTTGTTATTATTTGTACTATCACAGTAGCAAACTCAAATTTAGAATACCAATAGCATAATTTATTAAGCGTCGTATAAGTCAGCTTTTAGCTAAAGCAAGCAACAAGTTAAGGGTGAAATAGGATGTGTTAACAATAGGAGTTAAACTTTTTCAAGCTTGATATTGTTAACCAAGCTTTAATTGAGTGGGGCTATTTATTTACTGGCGTACAAGCTGTATTCGCTTAATGATAATTGTGCGTCTTTATCACGGTCATAACTGCCAAAACGTGACCATAAAGCAGGATCACTGGCAGCTTCAGGGTAAGTTAAAAAGCCATCTTGGTTGCGGTCAAGTTTTTCAAACTTTTCGGCAATATAACTGCTTGTTGCAACACTCATACAGCTAAAAACAGTCAGTGTTAGTAAAATAATATTATGAAAAGGCTTCATATAAATGCTCAGTACAGGTTAGTGGTTAAGTAGTTTTTAAACTCAGTTAAAGAAATTCTGTTATCTTGATTTTCATCCCAATTTGAAAATGAGTTTAATAGCTGAGGCTGAGCAGCAAGCTCGCTATGGGTTAAATATCCATCATTATTTTTGTCCAAGTGGTCAAAGCGTTGCTTTACATCAAGTGCGAATGCACTTTGGCTGATAAAAAGTAAAGCACCAATAAAGGGAAGCAGTATTCTCATAGTTGGCGTTCCAAGGTGTATTTTAATTGCTGACAGTATTGAAAGAAAGCACTTGCCATAATTTAACTCCCAACATTAAATCCGTTTACACACTCCCTCAGGGATTATGGCAAGTGCTTTTAACTCTATACTAATAGATTAAACTTGAATCTAAACTTAAGGTTTAAAGTTTTGGAATTCTTTTTTAGAAATCATCTCGTTGTTATCTTTGTCTAAATCGGCAAACTGCTTAAGTAATTGTTTATCTTGCTTTGCCTCAACAAGCGATATTTGGTCATCCATATTTTTATCTAAATGCATAAAACGTACATTTAATGGCGATGCCAGTGCGGTGGCACTAATAGCTAAAAATAGGAGCGAAAAAGCACCAATTAGTTGTTTCATGAATGTACTCCTTTATTTTATAAACAGCTTAAATTCGTTTAGAGATATGAGTCCGTTTTCATCGGTGTCTATCTGTGCAAAGTTCTCATGTAATAAAGCATCTTCACCTGCTTCAGCTTCACTTAATGTGCCATTACTGTCTTTGTCTAAACGATTAAATTCAGCATCTACATCAAGAGCGAATAAATGAGTACTGGTTAGGCACAGACCAATAAGTGCAGCGTTCTGTAAATTATTTCTGAACATTCCTTGGCTCTTTTAAAATTAATATTAATGTTTCCATTACAAAAATGATGCCAATATTAATTTTTATTAATAATCAGCGGGTTATGTTTTTTTGTGGTGGTTGGTGCGTAATTTTTACAAGTAACTGTGTGTTTTATGCAACAATTTTGCAGTTATAAGCGTTTAAAATTTTTTAAATCAATTGCTTAACTTGTCGCTATTTTGAGACAGTAGGGGTTTTTATCCTTGATGGTTCAGCGAGTGTATAAGTTGAGCACTTAATAATAGAACGTTAAAAAATAGCAAAGGACTTTTGTATGCCCGCAGTCATGGCTGAAAAATATAAAGCATTGATAAATTGGCGCCCCAATTTAATTGGCCAATTTGTAATGAGCATGCTGTTGTCGCTGCTGCCCTTATCTATAGTAGTTATTGTGTTTTTAAATGTATTAAATAAGCAATTAGCGGTCACTCAGCAAATTGTGAGTAATAATTACCAAGTAACTAAGTCGTTTAATGTGCTTAAGCAAGAGCTTAATAGTTTAGAAAGGGCAACAAGACAAAACTGGGTATTAAAGAGCGACTCACTCGATAAGCTAATCGTAGATAAATGGCAATCATCATTGCAAAACATCAATGAGCTAAAACAGCTTTCAAATAACCAAGCAAATACACACCAATGGCAACGGCTAACGGATACTTTGCAAACGGCGCATACTCAACTTGTGGTTGAAGCGCGTCAACAAGCTGAATTATTTGTGCCAATCAGCGAAATACTAGCGGAGCTAACATTGTGGTTACGTGAGGAAAATGAAGCCAAAATCACTCAAAACCAAATTAAGCTCACAAATTTACAAGCTTCCTTTATAAACTGGTTGGTTGCACTTACGCCTTTAACGCTACTTGTTGGTGGCGGGTTTTTGTGGCGCATAAGCGGGCGCTTAAAAAGCTTAACCTCAGTGATTGATAAATTAGGCCAAGGAGATTGGCAGCAAAAAATATCGGTGCAGGGATCAGCTGAACTCATAGAGTTAGGTAACAAGTTGCAGTGGGTGCAAGCTCAGCTGCATATGTTAGAACAACAAAAAGATACATTTTTACGCCACGTTACTCACGAATTAAAAACCCCTTTGGCTTCTATGGTTGAGGGCACTGAATTACTAGCCGATGAAATCGTTGGCCCCATCAATAACGAGCAAAAAGCGGTACTTGGGCTGATCAGTCAATCGATGGTGAGGCTACGTACTATGATAGACAGTTTATTGAGTTATAACGCCATCCGCACCAGTAAAGACAACGTCAGTGAAGTGGAATTTAATCAGCTAATAAAAAAGGTAAATAACCACTTTGAGCACCGCTTAAATGCGCGAGAACAATCGCTTATATGGCACAATAGTTTACCTAATATTTCTCTTAGTTTGCCACGGGAGTTAATTGAAATGATTTTAATTCAGCTAATTTCCAATGGCTTAAAGTTTTCTCAGCCAAACCAAGTCGTTACTATTAGCTTGAGTCTAGAAAATAACGGCCTAAATATGCAGGTAGCAGATGAGGGCTGTGGCATTAAAGAGCATGAAAGAGAACATGTTTTTGGGGCGTTTTATCAAGGTAAACATACCAAAGAGATTAGCTTACAAGGCAGTGGTTTAGGCCTTACTATAGTCAAAGAGTCAGTTGAACAGTTACATGGACAACTAAAAATTGAGCATAATGAGCCGCAAGGCTGTCGATTTAACATTGTCATCCCCTATAAAAATAAAGGAGTTAAATAATATGTCTGCGCGTTTAATGGCTATTGTATGGCTAACCAGCAGTCTTGTTTTTTTATCTGGGTGTGAAATAACAAACACTCAAACACAGGGTGAATCAGCATTAAATGTACCCTCTCAGCCAGATAAAAAAACGAATCAGCCAAACCCCAAACCTCGGCCAAAAGCAGAGCCAATATATCCCTCTGCAGCGCAAGTTATTGCTTGGCATGCCAATCAGTGCGGTGGTTTTAAATTAGCGCCTGACAATGAAACTTACTTAGGGGAGCAAGCACTGAAAGCGTTTTTTAATACCGCATGCGTCAACCTTAGTCGCGACCCTGATACTGTTATGAGTCAATTACTTAAGCTGGATCAGGCGTACTATTGGCCCGATGATATAAAGCACTATTTATGGCTGCAAAAACAGCACGTATTAATGCAAATAGATGCAAAAAAACAACAGCAAGCATTGAACGCCAAAATGCAAAAAACCTTGTCGTCATTAGCCGCAATTGAACAGCAACTTTTACTACGTGAAGAAACCAAGGAGCAGTAACTATGTCAGTCACATTTCCATCAAGTGCTAAAGTTTTACTCGTTGATGATGATGCCAGCTTGCTGCAATTACTGGCTATTCGAATTCAATCAAAGGGTTATGAAGTAACGACCAGTGATAGTGGTATGAACGCATTACAACTACTTAAAAACCAAGTGTTTGATGCGGTGATTACCGATTTAAGAATGGATGAAATGGACGGCATGGCGCTGCACCGACAATTGCAAAACCGCTACCCTGCGTTGCCTGTTATTATGATGACGGCTCATGGATCTATCCCTGATGCGGTAGAGGCCACCAAGCAAGGTATTTTTGCCTTTATCACAAAACCCGTTGATAAAGATGAGCTGTTTGACAGCCTAGCCAAAGCCATTGAGATACATGGGGTTAATAATGATGATATTACTCCGCAAAGTAATATTGTCACCCGCAGTGGCGCTATGCTGCATTTGCTGGAGCAAGTTAAACTATTAGGGCCTACACAAGTTAACGTGCTTATTTCTGGTGCCAGCGGTACCGGTAAAGAGTTGCTTGCGCAGGCGATTCATCAGCATAGCCATGTTAGTAATGGTCCATTTGTGGCAATAAACTGTGGGGCCGTGCCTGGTGAGCTATTAGAATCAGAGCTATTTGGTCATAAAAAAGGGGCATTTACAGGAGCTGTAAAAGATCACCAAGGCCTATTTCAGCAAGCGCAAGGCGGTACCTTATTTTTAGACGAAATTGGTGATATGCCCCTAAATTTACAAGTTAAGTTATTACGCGTGTTGCAAGAAAAAACCATTCGCCCAGTGGGCTTTCAAGAAGAAATTCCTATTAATGTGCGAATTGTTTCTGCAACCCACAAAAACCTGCCTGAAGCGATTAGTAATCAACAGTTTAGAGAAGATTTATACTACCGGTTAAACGTCGTAAACTTAAAGTTGCCCCCGCTGTGTGAACGCCGTGAAGATATTAGCTTATTAGCCAACTTTTTTAGTGCCAACATCGCAAAGCGTATGGAGCAAAAAGAAAAGCGCTTTGCAAGCGATGCCATGCATGCCCTAGTAAGGTATGATTGGCCAGGAAATATACGTCAATTACAAAATGTAGTGGAGCAGGTGGTTGCGTTGACTCCTAGTGAGGTTATATCTGAACATTTAGTGCTTAGTGCCCTAAACAGTAATGAAAGCAACGTTGAGCCATTATCACTTAACGAAGCTAAAAAAGAATTTGAACGAGACTATGTAATTAATACCCTGAAAATGGCAGGGGGCAATGTGGCAGAAGGCGCCAAACTTGCCAAGCGTAATCGTTCTGATTTTTATAAGTTGATTAAAAAGCATGAGATTGACGTAGATAGTTTAATTTAATTTGGTTTTTAAAAGGAAGTGAGCATGCAGTTATTCATGGTGTATTTAGGTGGGCCTATTCAAGGTTGCCACATAGAAATGCACGACGTACGTTTTGTGGTAGGCCAAAATATTGAGCAAACTTATAGCAAGCTTAAAAGTCAGTGGGTGGGTGATAAAAACAGTGTACACATGGATAGCTACATGGCGGTTAATCACATTGATGGTTATAAAATCGAGGTAGTTGATAGTTATGTAGAGCAAAATAAGCAACTTTATTTTGTTAACTTAGGTGCTTACAGAAGCGACTCACTAGCAGAGCAACACGACTTTGCTTTGTATGTTGCCAGTAGTAGTGAAGAAGCAAAACAACGCGCTAAAAATGACTTATTAGCAGGGCTGAGTCATCTTCATAAAGATGATTTATATGATGTTGATGACTGCTTTGCGATTGATTTACTCGATAGTCAGCTTAATATTAAGCTAACCCCAAGCGGCCAAGCACAACCAATTAAACCGGACTGGTTCGGTTATCATGTATTATAGTTGCTAAGCATTTTTTTGGATATTGTGTGAAAAAGTATGCGTTTATACTTTTGCTAGTTGGCTTAAGTGGCTGTAAATCACTGTCGGGTTTACCGCCCGTTGTTGATTTAAATAAACTGGTAAAGCAAGTAAAAAACGACCCGACCAATGTGGTTGCAATTCACAAGCAAGCTCAAAAAACACAGCGCTCTATTAAAGCGCAAGTGGGGTAAGCAAAATAGGCAACAGCCTAGTGCAAAAATACGTTAAATACAGCAATGATTATCAAGCCCGTGCCATTATTGATTTTGAGCAAGGCACTGTAAAAGTAGAAACCATCGCGTTAAAAAATACAATAAGCTTGTTACAGCAGGCCATTGTTATGACCCTACTGACCTCCAGCGACCCCGATAAAACCGCTAGCGTATATTTAATAAAAATAGAAGTGTGGCGTTTTCACAAATAAATCAGCTTACTTCAAGCCAGTTTTATAACATTCTCACCACTAAGCACTCACGTGCGGAATCAAGACGCTATTTATATAAAGTCACTAAAGCAGAAAAAAACTATCAGTAACTTATTTACTCATCATTTTCTTGTTGTTCACTTTTAGCTGCCATTTTAAAGGCCACTATCACTAAGCCAAACATAGCAAATGGAATCGCGGCTAATAGGTATTCGACCAGATGACTGTCTTGAAAATTAGCTTGCAGCAAGAAATGCCCCGCAACACACATAATAATAACCACCAAAAGGATGGGCAGTAACCTAAGTTCTTTTTTTGCTGAGTGTTTTTTCATTAGTTAAGGTGAGTTGAGGTATAAAAAAATAATGCGCTATTGTAATGAGCTTACTAAAGCTTGGCAAACAACACTGATTTTTATATTGCGATTAGGTATGATTAACATCAAAGAAAACTTTAAAAGTAGTGGTTGGGAATAAAGTGCAACAAAGCTTAAAGCAAGTTTACCTAGTGGGCGGAGCAGTACGAGATAAACTGCTTAACATACAATCAAAAGATAACGATTACGTTGTTATTGGTGAAACGCCAGAGGTTATGGAAGCGCTTGGCTTTTTACCCATTGGCAGCGATTTTCCCGTTTACTTACACCCACATACTAAAGAAGAATATGCACTAGGGCGCACTGAGCGTAAAAGTGGTAAAGGTTATACCGGCTTTGTAGTGGATGCGAGCCCCAATGTTACGCTTGAAGAAGACTTAGCACGCCGAGATTTAACCATAAATTCTATGGCGCTAGATGAAAACGGCACTGTTATTGACCCGTTTAATGGTCAAGCTGATTTAAAAAATAAAATACTGCGCCACACCACACACGCATTTGTAGAAGACCCGGTTCGGGTATTACGTATTGCCCGTTTTTTAGCCCGTTATGGTAGTGAATGGTCTATTCATCCAAGTACTACTGCATTAATGCATGAGCTTAAAAATAAAGGCGAGCTGGAACATCTAGTACCAGAGCGAGTCTGGCTTGAAACAGAAAAAGCGCTTGGCGAAAAACACCCTGAGCTTTATTTCCAAGCATTAGATGGGTTAGGTATTTTTCCTGAAATAGAACAGATGAAAAACACTCCGCAGCCGGCAAATCATCATCCCGAGGGCGATGTGTTTGTCCATACCATGCTAGTGCTTAGACGAGCAGCCGATTTAGGCTTTAACCTAGAAACCCGGTTTGCTGCTTTAACTCATGATTTTGGTAAAGCGCTCAGTTACAAAAAACAGGGGAATTTACGCGGCCATGAACGTGAAGGGGTTGCTGTGGTTGAGGCCTTTTGTGAACGGCTAAAAGTACCTAGTCGCTTTCGTGATATCGGTGTGCTCACCAGCGATAACCATACCCTTTGTCACACGCTTGAACAATTAAGGCCGCAAACCATTCATAAATTAATTGTCACTAACTTAAATGCGCTAGTGCATCCAGAGCGTTTTATTGCCTTTACTCAAGCATGTCAGTGTGATGCACAAGGACGAGGCGAAACGCTGGTGGATAAGCCTTATCCACAAGCCGCTAAATTACGTGCTATTCACAACGAACTACAAAAAATGGATAAAAAACAAATAGTGCAAGATGCGCTTAAAAGCGGTAAAAAAGGCCCCGAAATAGGTGAAACGGTCAAACGGGCAGAAATAGACTGTATTAAAGCGTTTTTACAGCTTAATGGCTAACTTGTAAGGTTTGTGTCGTTAAGCACTACGTGCTAAAGCCTCAGCTTGCATGGCTTGTTTATTACTTACCTTGGGCTTTTTAGTTGCGCCCTGTTGAGCATGGTTATTGGCTGCATTTGGGCGATATAAATCGAGAATAAACTCTATTTCTTCGGGTTCTAGTAACTCTTTCATTTTGACTCCTCCTAGGTGAGTAGACTAAGACTGAGCGAATGAATTAAAAGTGAATCGTTACACTTGAGTGTGAGTTAAATTGTAACTGCAAAGCTTTAAAATAAAGCGGTTTATAATTAAACCGCTTTTTGTTTAATTACTTAAAGGCAAGTTCACGGTAAACACTACACCACTGTTTTGCTCATTATTGTGCGCCGTTACTGTGCCTTTGTGGTAATCACACACCAGCCTGACAATATAAAGTCCTAAACCTAAATGCGGTTGTTGCTGCATTTGTTGGCTACGCACCGATACCATAGAATCAAAAATATGTTCAGTAAGCCCCTCAGGCAATAAAGTACCTGTATTACTTACCGTTAATGTTGCTTTGTTTTCGCTTTGCTTAAGACTAACTTCAATCGCGGTGTTGGCTTCACTAAATTCCAAGGCATTATTTATTAGCTTATCGAGCAGTTGGGCTATAAATTCAGGGGCACCTTGCATTGGCAGTGTGCTTTGGCAAATGTTGAGTGTAAATAACTGGTTAGGGTAAGTTAGCTGGTAGCCTTGCATGCAGCCATTGATCACCTTTTGCAAATCAAACGGCTCTGGCTCATTACTTTGAATGCTTTGCTCAAGGCGGGTGGCTTCACTCATAGTGGTAATTATCTTCCCTAAACGCTCAACCCCTTCACTGGCACGCTCAAGGTATTTTTGACTCAGTTCACTTTGCTGCAAGCTTTGTAAGTTTTCAAGAGATGAACGTACAACCGCAACCGGCGTGCGCAGCTCATGAGATAATCGCGACGACATATTTTCTAAATAATCGGTATAGCCACCAAGGCGGCTCACTATATTTGAAAAGCTACGCGACAGATCGCCAATTTCGTCATTGGCATCGCTGTAATTTATATGACCTGTTACTCGTCCTTGCGCATCAATAGCTTGCTCTGCGGTATCGCGTAGTCGCCTAATGCGGCTCGATATACGTGAGGCAAAAAAGAATAAAGTCACAGTACCAATCAGCATAACCGCTAAAATCACATTAAACAGTTTTTCCAGTGATTTATTACGCAGTGTACGCACGCCATTGGTGGTTTCTTCAGCTATAACTGCGCCAATAACCTTATCCTCAATCCAAATAGGATACGCAGCCGATAATATCACTGCTTTATTGTCGGGGGTGAGTCGCCACGACGATGCCGGTTGACCTTTGAGTGCTTTGGCTAAATGAGTGCCTTGCATTGAGGCGACATCGTGTAGGGTGTCTATAAACTCATCTTCGGGACGGGTTAAAATTTTATAGTACAAAGGATGCAAATAGGTTTGTTCAAAGCGTTGCCATGCGGTTTTTGGCGCTTGATTTTTTAGTCCATCAGCCCATACGCCATCGGCATTTTGAATACTGCCCGATTGCGCTAAAACACGGTGATGATTATCGACCACCCAAATGCGACTGCCGCTGTGACCCATGCCTTTTAATATACGGTTTATTTCAGGGGAGGGCACCAGTACTGAGCCCAAATCATTTGGGTTATTTAAGTTGGATGTAGACATAATATTAAGTGTTTGGCTTGGCTGTTTACTATCAACATCGGCAATGGCAAACCCCAGTTTATTGCCAAGCATACTCAAAGGAAAGCGCAGCTCAAGGTTGTAGCCAGTTTCAGTTTGTTTAAAAAAGCCCTGAATTTTAGTAAAAGGCATTTTACTGTTGGCGTCAAATGCGTTGACCCAGCCATCTTGGCGCGGAGCAATAATATAAGTATTAAATAGTCCATCAGGATTTTTTAGACCAATTTTTACATAGTCATTATTGGTAATGCTGAGGCTGTTTTTAGCACGGTAAATTACAGTGTCATCTGTGACTTTAAATACAGCATATAAGTAATTATCAAACTTACCTACCATATGGCTAAAAGATAAGTTGCTCAGTTGATGGTTATCATTGGCTGTTTGTAAGTAGCGTTTATCATAAAGCCAAAACAGCGATTGATAAGCGTCCCAGTCGTTGAGTTTGCCATCGAGCTGAATCGGGCTTTTTAAATTATAAGCATAGAGATCGCGACCTTTTACCACCTGATCTAAAAAGTTGGTTTGTTCGTCAAATAAAGCGGGGCGTTCGTGCAGGGCCGTGGCCAGTGCGCGAGTGGTGCCTACGAGCGTTTTTTCTTGGCCTTGGCGTAAAAACTTTTCCATTTCCCATACATATTCGTAGCCAAGCCATGGCAACAAAAACAAAAAGCACGAAAGTAGGATAAATTTACTGCGTAGGCCAAACCTCAGCATGTGGGTTGCTCCCACCTGTAGCCCATGCCATACACGGTATCTATACAGTCAAACTGGCTATCGAGTGCTATAAACTTTTTACGAATACGTTTTACATGCGAGGTAATGGTGCTGTCGTCTACATAAATTTTAGCATCACTCATTAAATCGTTACGGCTTTTAACGTGTCCTGGTCGCTGAGCGAGTGAATGCAGCATCCAAAATTCAGTTACGGTTAAATCAACTAACTGGTGTTGCCAAAGCACCTGCATACGTTGCATATCGAGCGTTAGTTGGCCGCGAGTTATTAATGCGTTAGCATCGGCGGGTTGCTCTAATGCTTCCATACGGCGAAATAGTGCGCCAATACGCGCAGCTAAATGGGCTAAGCTAATGTCTTTGGTTAAGTAGTCGTCGGCGCCCATGCGCAGGCCGCATACGGTGTCTATTTCGCTGTCGCGAGCGGTTAAAAAAATAATCGGTAAGGTTTTAGACAGTGAACGCAGTGTTTGGCACAGTAAAAAGCCACCATCTATTTCATGGCCTAAACCAATATCAACAATGGCTAAATCGGGAAGCGCTTCTTTAAAGGCCGCTTCTGCTTGAGGGCGGTTTTCATAACCACTCACCTGATAGCCTTGAGCGCTCAGCATTTCTATGTAGTTTTCGCGGATTGCGGTTTCATCTTCAATGATGGCTATTTTCTTCATTTTTATTAATTACTCATATTGACTTAGGCGCACTATAGCGAAGTTTTTGCGCTAAGTACGGTTAAAAACACAATTGCCATTTTTTTGCCACAATTGCTCAGCAGTTTGCCATTTTTGATCCCCTTTGTTGCCACTTCATGGTGTTTTAATACAACTATTGAAATTACAGATACAACGCAAGTGCCAACCAATAGCTTGCCAACCATTATTAATAGTAAGGAATAAATCATGAAGAAAACATTAATCGCACTCACACTCGTTAGTACTTTTTGCACTCCTGCTTTTGCCGCGGATACTCCATCGAAAGAAGCAAAAAAGGAAACCATAGTCGGCCTGAGCACCGGTGCCATTATTGGTGGCGTTGTTGGTGGGCCTATTGGCGCGTTTGTAGGTGCATTTGCTGGTGGCTTAATTGGCGATGCCAAGGTGGCTGAGCAAACTATTGCCGAGCAGCAACAAGCTTTAACAGTTATGGCAGAAAAAACCAACGACTACCAACATGTTCTTAATCATAACAGTCACTTAGAAGCGCAACTTGAGCTATTGGCTCAGCAGAATGAGCAATTAACGCAATCACAACTTAATAATTTATTGGCGATGACAGTGCAATTTAAAACAGGCTCTAGCGATATTGCTCCTCATTTTGCTAAGCAGCTTGATCAATTAGTTGCGTTATTAAAAAGCCAGCCACAACTCGCACTTGATTTAAGTGGCTTTGCCGATCAGCGTGGTGAAGAGCAAGCAAACTTATTACTTTCAAAAGCCAGAGTAAACGCCGTAAAAAGTTACTTAATTAAACAAGGTGTAAGCCATACACGTTTAAGCGCACAAGCATTTGGCGAGCAGCAAAGCATAGCAAGCAGTAACACCCTTGAAGATAACTTTTTTGACAGACGCGTTACTCTCACTACCCGTGCGCTAAATCAGTCAAGTAATCAAACAGCAAGCAATTAACAGCGTGCGTTCGAGGGAGTGATTTATGTTGAGTAAACCCACCAAAGTGCTTACCAAGGTAAGCCTTTTTATTTTTATTATTATCGTGCTTTTGGCCAGCTTTAAAAGCCATGCACAGTCGCCAAAACTATCCTTGTTTGATAGCCAAGGAGTGGCGGTTAATCCTGGGGTTATTTTAAAAAGTGATGCAAAAATGACCCTAACAGGACTAATTAATCATGTTGTAGTAACGCAGCACTACATAAATGAAAATCCTTTTGCAGTAAATGCACGTTATATATTTCCTTTACCCGATGAAAGCGCCGTGCAAGCAATGACCATGCGTATTGGCGAGCGAGTTATCAAAGGTAAAATAACAAAAAAACGCCAAGCTGAAAAACAGTACCAAGCTGCCAAAAAAGCAGGCAAACAAGCTTCATTGCTGCGACAGCAGCGTGCAAATATGTTTATTACAAATGTGGCAAATGTAGGGCCAGGAGAAGAAATAGTTATAACGCTTGAGTATCAAGAGATTATTGATTACCAACACGGAACCTTTGCTATTCATTTTCCAACCACAATTACGCCACGCTATCATGCAATAACAGGGGAAGTTAACGATGATCAAGATACACATGCGATAAAAAGCGCTAATGCACCTTTGTTCACTCCACAGGGTTGGTTAAGCCCTGTGTACACAAAACAAACCAATGAGGCGACAAATGCCAGCGATTTAAGCTTAACAATTAACATGGATATAGGCTTAGAATTGGTTGATATAAATGCTAAGTACCATCAAATTAATGTTGAAAACCCTTCATTTGGGCAATACAGCATTGCGCTAAAACCACAGCAAGCCATAAATAGAGACTTTGTACTTGAGTTTAAACCACTTCAAATAGCGCAAGCGCAAGCTGCACTTTTTACTCAACAAGCACAAAATGGTGAGCAGTATGCGTTAGCAATGCTAATGCCGCCAAGCGATAGTTTTACTCAATCTCAGCGTTTACCGCGTGAAATGGTGTTTGTAGTTGATACTTCGGGATCTATGCATGGGCAGTCTATTGAACAAGCTAAAAAAGCGCTGTTTTACGCATTATCATTATTAGATAGTGATGATAGCTTCAATATTGTCAGTTTTAATAATGAGGTTGCAGCCATGAGTGAGACCCCATTAATTGCCAGTGACTTCAATTTACGTCGCGCAGAGCGTTTTATTTATAACTTACAAGCCGATGGCGGAACTGAAATAAAAGGTGCACTTGATGCGGTACTTGATGGTACGCAGTTTGAAAGGTTTGTACGCCAAGTTGTATTTTTAACCGATGGTAGCGTAAGTAACGAAGATCAATTATTTAAACATATTGCGCATACCTTAGGTGATAGCCGTTTATTTACTGTGGGCATTGGTAGTGCGCCTAACCGTTATTTTATGCGTCGTGCCGCTGATATAGGCAAGGGAACTTACACCTTTATAAGCAGTGCTCATGATGTGCAGCCGAAAATGCAGCAGTTGTTTGATAAACTTGCTCATCCGGCGATGACTAATTTAGCGTTAACAAATAAAAATGGAGACAGCTTAGATTTTTGGCCCTCACCTTTGCCTGATCTATATTTTGCTGAGCCTATTATGGTGGCTATTAAATTAGACAGTACCGATGCAATTACTTTTACGGGGCAAACGGCGCATGGGGAGTTTAAGGTTAAGCTTAATCCGCAAGCAAGCTCAAAAGCCACTGGAATTGATAAACTCTGGGCACGTCAAAAAATAAAGTCGTTATTGTTATACAACCAACAAAGTGTAGTAAAACAGCAAGTGCAGCAGCTTGCGCTTGAGCATCAATTACTTAGCCCATTTACTGCGTTTATTGCCATAGAAGAGACCACTATTAAAGAAGTTGCTAAACAAAGTACACAAGTGGCTAATACTATGCCGCAAGGAATGACCATGCGCTTGCCGCAAACTGATGGGCAAAGCAAAGTGCATATTGTGTTTGGGGCTTTAATGCTACTAGGTGGCCTGTTGTTAGTAAGGCGCTGTAAATGAAAAAGTGGCTAAGCATAGGTTTACTAGCCTTGGGGCTGAGCTTGTTTGGCCATGGTGTATACATGCAGGCAAAGGCATGGCTTGCACAAGTGTTAATAGAGCAAGCTTGGCAAACGACCCTTAAATCGCCTAATAAAAAAATTAAGCCGTGGTTTTATGCTGATAGTTACCCGGTGGCACAAATAATATGGCCAAAGCATAATAAGCGACTAACCGTGCTTGATGGAGCAAGTGGTAGAAATTTAGCGTTTGCGCCGAGCCACTTTTTACCAGCAGGGGAGTTAGGTGGGGCTGATTTTGGTAATTCGAAAGGAGCACTTATTGCTGGCCACAATGATACCCACTTTGCGTTTTTAAAAAACGCTAAAGTGGGGGAGCAATTTTCTTTACAACTTAAAAATGGCCAAGTGCAGCATTATTCAGTAACACATGTTGAGGTAATTAATCAGTACAACACCGATTTTTTGCATCAATCAGGGCTGTATTTATTAACCTGTTACCCTTTTGATTCGCTGGCCTCGGGTACCGATTTAAGGTGGTTAGTGTCGGCAGAAATATCCTCACCCGAAGTTGAGTTAGGAATATCGACCACCAGCTCTTGATGGCGTTGGCTAATCATTACGCCTATAAACACCACAAATATGCTGATCCACTGGCCAAGAGTTAGTACTTCGTTGAGGATAATGGCTGACAAAATTAAAGTGAAAATAGGAATTAAATTAGAGTAAGCCGCGGCGGTTAATACCGACACTTTACTAATCGCATAGTTGTACATGCCGTACCCACCCAAAGTAACACAAGAGCCTAAGTACAATATGCTCATTAGTGCGGTTAAATCGTGTTGGTTTTCACTGGGTAGGTCAATAAATAATAAAAACGGAGCAAAAAACAAACTACCACTCACACCTTGCAGAGCAATCAATGTGAGTGGGGAATAACGGTTAGCTAAATGTTTTATACACACGGTATAAAATGCCGCGCACACCATGGCCATTAATTCTAAAAAATTCCCCAGTAATGGGTTTGGGGCTTGGCTTGAACTCGGTGAGAGCAAGGTCAGTAAAATACTGCCGCCAATACACAGCGTAAAACCCACCACAATAGCTTTACTAATATGCTCTTTGAGCATGAAAAACGCTAAAAATGCCACAATAATGGGTAAACAAGAAACAATCACTCCCGCTTGAGATGCTGAGGTATATTCCATTGCGTGGCCTTCAAATAAAAAGTACAAGCACGGCTCAGCCAGCGACATGCCTAATAAGTACTTCCAATCGCCTTTTAAATATTCAAAGCGAATTACGTAACGCCATAAACATAACGAAATCAGTAAAGTGGTGAGCATACGTAAAAATATCACCAAGGCAGGGTCATAAATCGCAATCGCGTATTTAAGTGCAATAAAGGAGCTACCCCACAAAAAGGTGGCAATAATTAAACATAAACTGGCAGGCATAAGGTGTAATTTAATCGGTTGAATATAGTGCGATCCTAGCACGCAGAGGGGGTGCTTGAATATTTTTTACTTGTTCAAAAATACCGAACTGGTATAAATAAATTCATTATTTATTGCGCTAAGTAAAAAACATGCAAAGGGATCAGGTCGTAGTTGTAAAGCTAGGTACAAGCGTACTCACTGGCGGTACCGATAAGTTAGACAAAGCACATATGGTGGAACTGGTTCGCCAATGCTGTGAGCTAAAAAAGCAAGGTCACCAGGTTATTTTGGTATCAAGCGGTGCGGTTGCTGCAGGTCGCGAACAGCTATTAAAACCCTGTGGGCGCACATTAATAGACAAACAAATGTTGGCCGCTATTGGGCAAGGGCAACTCATTCATATTTGGCAAAGTTTATTTGCGTTATATGGCGTTAACGTGGGGCAAATGCTACTAACGCGCGCGGATGTTGACGACAGAGAGCGTTATTTAAATGCCCGCGATACCCTCAATGCCTTATTAAATTATGATGTAGTGCCGATCATTAATGAAAACGACGCAGTTGCTACTAGCGAAATAAAAGTAGGTGACAACGATAACTTGTCGGCATTAGTGGCTATTTTAGCCAATGCTGACAAATTACTGCTACTGACCGACCAACAAGGGTTATTTACCAGCGATCCCCGCACTGACATTAACGCCACCTTGATTGACGAAGTTACTCATATTAATGATGAGTTACGCCAACTTGCGGGTGGCAGCGGTACAAACCTAGGCACAGGGGGTATGGCAACCAAACTACAGGCAGCAGATATTGCCAGAAGAGCTGGGGTTGAGGTGATTATTGCCAAAGGCGCTGATGAAAACGTGATTTTAAAATGCATGAGCGAACAACTGCCAGGCACCCGTTTTTTAAAACTTACCGCCCCTAAAGATGGCCGAAAAAAATGGTTATTGGCAGGGCCTAAAAGTAGTGGCCAAATTTTAATTGATGCCGGTGCGGTGCATGCATTGCAATCTAAGGGGGCTAGTTTACTTGCTAAAGGCATTACGCGTGCAATAGGTGAATTTGAACGTGGAGATTTAATTAACTTAATTGATGTAAACCAGCAAATTATTGCACGCGGGTTAACTCGCTTTAGCCATCTTGAAATTGATAAAATAAAAGGCGCACACTCTAATCAAATCAGCCAATTACTTGATTACGATAGCGGTGTGGAAGTACTACACAGAGATGATATGGTGGTGTTGTAATTAAGCACTTTTTTAACGATATAGCGCAACGTATAATCCGCTTATAGTGTTGCGCTTTTTTGTGTTAAAATCTTGCACCTTAAATTTGTTGTAAAGAGTATTGAAGATGAAATTAGTTCGCTGGGTTTTAGGTTGTATCATCTTATTTTTTAATTTTGTTTTTACGCCGCGTAGCAAAAAACGTGATCCGCAAGAGCAAACTAAGCTTGATCAGCAAACCGCACAATTTAAGCTCTATCAATTCAAAGCATGCCCTTTTTGTGTAAAAGTGCGCCGTTCAATTAAGCGTGAAGGCTTAAAAATTGAAACACGCGATGCAAAAAATGATGAGCAATACCGCCAAGAGCTATTAGAGCAAGGCGGAAAAGTTAAAGTACCTTGTTTACGTATTGAGCAAGATGGCCAAGTTAAATGGCTTTATGAATCAAACGATATTATTGCTTACTTAAACAAAGTAGCCGCTTAAAATATTTATTGGTATTTCATACCATCTCACTTATTAAAAGAGACATTACCATGACAATTCGTACCCGTGTTGCTCCGTCGCCAACTGGTGACCCGCATCTTGGCACCGCTTACATTGCCTTATTTAACTACTGTTTTGCTAAACAGCAAGGCGGTGAATTTGTACTTCGTATTGAAGATACTGACCAAGTTCGCAGCACACCAGAATCTGAACAAGCCATCATGGATAGCTTACGCTGGTTAGGCCTTGAGTGGGATCATGGTCCTGATGTAGGTGGTGAGTTTGGTCCATACCGTCAATCTGAGCGCAGTGATTTATATAAAAAATACGCTCATCAGTTAGTTGAAGACGGCAAAGCATTCTACTGTTTCGCAACCAGCGAAGAACTGGACCAAATGCGTGAAGAACAAATGGCCGAAGGTCTGCGTCCTAAATACGATGGCCGTGGCTTAAACCATACCGAAGACGAAATTAAAGCAAACCTAGCTGCTGGTAAACCGTACGTTATTCGTATGAAAATCCCAAGCGAAGGTACGTTTAAGTTTAACGATTACCTACGCGACGAAATTGAGATCCCGTGGGAAAACGTAGACATGCAAGTGCTATTAAAAGCGGATGGCTTTCCAACTTACTTTTTAGCTAATGTGGTGGATGATCACCACATGCAAATTAGCCATATTTTCCGTGGTGAAGAGTGGATAAACTCAGCGCCTAAGCTATTAAAACTGTATGAAGATTTTGGTTGGGAAGCACCCGTATTAGGTCACTTACCATTACTGCGTAACCCAGATAAATCAAAACTGTCTAAGCGTAAAAACCCAACGTCTATTAATTACTACAAAGAAATGGGTTACCTACCAGAAGCGGTACTAAACTACTTAGGCCGTATGGGTTGGTCAATGCCTGATGAGCGTGAAAAGTTCACCCTTAATGAAATGATTGAACATTTTGACATGAAGCGTGTATCGCTGGGGGGCCCAGTATTCGACGTAGACAAGTTAAGCTGGTTAAACGGTATGTGGATCCGCGAAAACTTAACTGATGCAGAGCTAATGCAGCGTTTTGTTGACTGGAAATTTAATGGCGACATGCTTGCTAAAGTATTACCGGAAGCTAAAACGCGTATAAATACGCTCTCTGACATGGTTGATTTAGCAGGGCACTTTGTAGGCGGTATCCCGACTTACGATCCAGCGCTACTAACAGCCGGTAAAGCTGACGAAGATGTTATTCGCCAAGCATTACAATTTTTTGTATGGCAGCTAGAAGGCTTACGTAGCTTTGAAAAACCAGCTATTTTTGCAATTGCAAAAGAAGTAGCCACCTTCCACGAGCTTAAAATTAAAGACTTCTTAGAGCCTATATTTGTGGCTATTACCGGCAAAACATCATCTACCTCGGTATTAGATGCAATGGAGATTTTAGGGTCTGACCTATCGCGTGCACGTTTACGTGTCGCGCTTGCTCATTTAGGTATTTCTAAAAAGCAGGCTAAAAAGATAGAGCGCGCATACCGCGACTATCCAAGTGCTTAATTAATCCTAATGCAGGTTAGCTATTTAAAAGCCGCTTAATTTAAGCGGCTTTTTACGTTTAAAAAGCCTCGAAATTATATGCTTGGCCATTACAAACAACCATTTGTAACCTTTATTAAACAGATTCGACCTCTCAAGATTTTTTTTCTGGTAGTATGGCTAGGTTATAAGCAGTTTAAGCAGTGAACACACTATGTTAAGTCCTTACTATCAGCAGCATGCTGATTATGTTTCAATTTCTCGTGAGCAAGGTTGTCGCTTTGCTAAATGTGTAGCCGACGACTACAACCCGCTTCATGATAAAGACGCTAAAAAGTTTTGCGCACCAGGAGACTTACTTTTTTCTCTAGTGTTAGACCGCTATGGCATTAGTGAGCGAATGGAGTTTACCTTTGCCGGTATGGTTGATGAAAATACCAAGCTAAATTTTCCAGAACAACCTGGAGAAGAGTTTGATGTAAACCATGGCGAAAAAGTAATTTTAAAAGTTAAACGCGACGGTAAAACCAGTAAATGCTTAACACTTACAAACAGTTTAATAAAAAATTATGTTGAGTTCTCAGGTGCTGCGTTCCCGCATGTAATTATTCCTTTAATGGGCAAGCAAGCGGTAATGATAAATCCTGCGCGGCCTATGATTATTTATGAATCAATGATAATTAACCTTAATAACATTGATATTAAATCACCGACCCTTGAGTTTGCTGAGCCAAGTTTTGAATACGCTGGTAAACGCGGCAAAATAACCTTGCGCTTTAATTTACTCGAAAACGGCGAAAAGGTGGGTTTTGGTGAAAAACACATGGTGGTATCGGGTATTCGTGAGTACTGTCAAAGCACCGTAGATGATTTAATTGCATTTTATAATGAGCGTAAAGCCACATTAAAACCGGTTTAAATACTTCATTTTACAAAGGGCGCTATTGAGCGCCTTTTTTATTACTAAAGCTCAGGTATAATAGCGTTCTTTGTTATTTTAAAGCCAAGCTTATGTCTGCCACATCGTTCTCATCACTAGCCCTAGACCCGTTACTATTAACGGCAATAGAGCAAAATAATTACACTACGCCTACCGCCATTCAGCACAAAACGATACCGCCAATTTTAGCGGGCAAAGACGTGATGGGCAGCGCTCAAACTGGCACCGGTAAAACAGCCGCTTTTGTTTTGCCGCTATTACATAAGCTTTTAAATTCCGCTAAAAAAGACGAACTAGGCATTGCCCGTGTGGTTATTTTAACGCCCACTAGGGAGCTTGCTCAGCAAGTATTTGCAAGCTTTGAAAAATATGCACAAGGTACAGATATAAAAGGTGCACTTGCCTATGGTGGCGCAAGCATTGGCCCGCAAATTAAAGCACTTAAAACAGCGCAGGTAATAGTGGCAACGCCAGGGCGCTTACTTGATCACATAGTGAAGGGCAGTGTGGTGCTTTCAAGCGTGGACTCTTTAGTATTTGATGAAGCAGACCGTATGCTTGATATGGGTTTTATTGACGAAATTAAACGAATACTGCGTCACATCCCAGGCGATCGTCAAACCTTACTGTTTTCCGCCACCTTTGATGACAGTGTATTTGAGCTGAGTAAAAAATTGCTCAAAGACCCTGAACTTATTGAAGTTGATAAGCGCAACTCTGCTGCTGTAGAGGTTGAACAAGTTATTTACGCAGTAGATGAAGACAGAAAGCGCGAACTGGTATCGCACATGATTGGCATGAAAAACTGGCGCCAAGTGCTTATATTCACCCGCACTAAACAAATGGCCGATAAGCTTGCCAAAGAAATGTGTAAAGATGGTTTAAAAACCGAATCTATTCATGGTGATAAATCACAGGGTGCTCGCGATCGCGCATTACAAAACTTTAAAGAGGGCAGTACGCGTGTATTATTAGCCACCGATGTAGCGGCGCGCGGTTTAGACATACCGGCACTTAAATACGTAATTAACTTTGAATTGCCATACATAGCTGAAGATTATGTGCATCGTATTGGCCGTACAGGACGAGCTGGTGAGCAAGGTTTAGCAATGTCATTAGTGAGCTTAGATGAGCAATGGCTACTTGAAGAAATTGAAGTACTGCTTGATACCCGCTTAACACCACAATGGCTTGAAGGCTATGAACCTGATTTAAATAAGCCGCCTAAAGATAACCGCAAAAACACTAACAAAGCGCGTAAAGAGCGCGATAAAAAACGTATTACAGGGCAAAGAGCGCCGAATAGAAGACGCAAGTAAAAGCGTTCAGTTTTTTAGCTGTCAGTTGTCAGTAAAAAAGAGCCCAACACGGCGTTAAATTTAGCGCCGTGGTTTGCTGCATATTCTTAACTCACTACCTCTCCCTGTTAGTTCTTTTTAGCACACAGCTTAAGTGTTAAGTCATTGTATTGTTTACATGGAATTAATAAAGTGTAATTATTTTGCCGAGAATGAAATCAGGTGATTAAAACGTAAAATATAAAAAAGGAAGTGACATTGAATTATCTCAATTGGTTGAAAAACATAAAGGTGTAGTAGCTCATATCTGATCGTACAGCTGAGGAGAATTAGTTTAGATTTCACCTGACAAGCAGCTATGAGCGAGAAGCTGTCATTGAAATTGGCTAAATATCGTCGTTAATTGATTGGTTAAACTGCTCTTTGCGCATATATTCATGAAAATGAGCGCTGAGCGCATATTGGTTTATTTAAATTTATCTGAGATTTTAGAAAACTTAGTGATAGTAATACCTTAGATAATTTGTTAAAGCTATATAATGTAGAAAAATGAGCGTAGCGTCGGCAGAAATATGCGCGATGAGCGCACTATTAAATGTTATGAGTAAATTGGTCTTGGAGTCCAAGTTTAATGTCAGAAAAAGAAAAAATGTTAGCAGGTAAGCTTTATGATCCAAGTGATGAAGAGTTATTAAAGCTAAGATTGAACGCTAGACTGTTAACTGAAGAGTTGAAACAACCTCTGTCGAGTTTCAACAAAAGCGTGTTGAAATAATTAGGCATTTATTTGGCACAACAGGTGACAATATTCACATTGAATCTTATTTCAATTGTGACTATGGCTCTAATATTCATGTTGGTGATAATTTCTATGCTAATTTCGGCTGCGTGATTTTGGATGTTGCGGAAGTAAAATTTGGTAAGAACTGTTTACTTGCACCTCAAGTTGGAATTTATACTGCGACACATCCCTTAGACCCAATCGAGAGGAACAGTGGTTTAGAGCTAGCAAAGCCAATAACCATTGGTGATAATTGTTGGATAGGTGGTCATGCGGTTATCAACCCTGGCGTGACCCTTGGGAACAATGTGGTGGTAGCCTCTGGTGCAGTGGTAACGAAGAGTTTTGGGGACAATATCGTAATTGGTGGTAACCCAGCGAAAGTGTTAAAAGAAATCAGCGTTAAGCCATAATTTACTCATAACAAAGCATTTAAGAGTGATTCCCAACGCTTGGTATTTTTCATTCCATCGTTGGGTTTTTGTGTTTACGGTGGTATGGTGAGGTTTCGTGGTAGCGTTGCTCACACCTTAATGCGGCGTTACGAACGTCCGGACATGGCACAAATCAGTCACTGGTAACGTTAACGCGGTAAGTTGGACTGTTTCTGGTAAATTCATTATTTTTGGCGGATGGCGTGGCTCCGCCACTTATCCGACCTACGTCAAAATGTAGGTTGGTTAAGCCGAAGGCGCCACTCAAAAGGCTTTCAAATTCACTTTTTATACGCTGTTGGCACAAATGCGAAATTCAGCTTTGATAAAGTCCTACAGTTCAATTCTGACAGCTCAAGTTAGTACTTATTAAAATAAATGAAGCTAACTACTTGAACTGGCTTATTCGATGTCGCTTATTATTGTTGCCCGAACCCCGAACCCCGAACCCCGAACCCCGAACCCCGAACCCCGAACCCCGAACCCCGAACCCCGAACCCCGAAC
>NZ_JALNTK010000025.1:0-71706 GCF_023161865.1 Pseudoalteromonas sp. 2CM36K | reverse complement strand
GCTCACTAACTTCCGATGTAATAAATGATAGCTAATCATCTATTACAGAGAGATACAAGGCGGGGCTTTATGCCGCGCAAAGGAATTATTCACAAAGAGGGCTAAGAGACACTGCGCTTTTAGAGGGTAAAGTTACAATCGAAAGTTAACGGGCAGCGGGGATCGGGTTACGAGCCTGATCCCGAAACCCGTAGCTCGCAGCCCGCTGTGAGTTTAATCTTGCTGTTGTTCCATAAAGCGCTGTAGTTGATCTTTTAGATTTGGTGGAATACCTTTGATCACTAACGTATCAGTGGCTTCATTATAAGTTACACGCTCGCCTAAATGCTTACGCTCAAAACTGATACTGACTCCACCGCCTAAGCCTGAAAATTTAACCATACTGGTTAGCGTTTTTTTATCAACCGGGAATGACTCTTCTAAATCATAGCTTTGCTCTTTACAAAAGCTTTCAAACGGGTTGTCGTCGCCTTTGGTAAGCGTTGCTGAAAGTTCACTCACATTAGCTTCTTCACCCGTGGTAACACAGTCGTTACAGTAATCGAATACTTGCTTACGTAACTCGTCTTTTTCAGATTTATCAAACTCTTGCTCTGATAAGTAGTCTTCTACCGCATTGAGCATCACTTGACTTTGCTGCTTAGGATCAATGCCCTCTTCACAACCTAAAAAGTCTAAGAAAAAGTCAGCTACTTTACGCCCTGCACGACCTTTAATAAATGAAATATAACGATTGTCTTCTGCTTGGGTATCCCATGCGGTTAAATCAATACGAGCAGCCAATTGCATACGCGAAATATCTAAATGACGCGATGCGGCTAAATCAAGCTCAGAGGTCATTGAGTAATGCTCTTTAATATTAATCATAGCAATCAACATATAATCAGTCGCCACGTACTGATAATGACAAAATACTAAATAGCCGGTTTCGTTAAAGGCGTATTTATCTAACTCTTCTTTTAACACCGTTGATGCCTGCTCGGTCATGTGCCAAAAGCCAAGCTCATTATTACGATAGCTTTGCATGGTAGAGGCTACAATACTATTTTTTTCGCCACTGAATGCACAAAACCCTTTACCTGGCTTGCCATTGTAGGCATGGTGTAATTGCTCAATGAATACAGCCACTTTATCGTTGATAGTCATTTCGTCGCTACGAAGGTGAATTTGAGTGTTGTCATCTTTTTTGTCTACATAGTGTACGACTAATTTTTTAACATCTATTGCCATCTTTGTTTTTCACGCCTCTGGTGTTAAAATACGGGAATATAACTCTTTTTATTGAACCAACTGATGCCAATCTTATCAAAATACTCTAATGAAGAAGTAGAACAAATCGTCGATCAGCTTATTGATGTTTTATCAAAACACAATGCGCCGGTTGATTTAAGTCTTATGTGTTTAGGAAATTCTATCACGCATATCTTAAAAGAGCATGTACCTACAGGGAAAAGACAAGCCGTTACCGAGAACTTTGCAAAAGCACTCGCGCAGTCGGTTAAGTAAACTCTATGAATTTATCGCAGCACAACCAGTTTTCATCGAAAGCGAGTCAATTATTAAGTTGGGGCCATTGGTTTACATTTGCCAATATTGGCTTAGCGCTTTTAATTAGCTTAAGCTATTTATTTGCCGATTCGCCACCGACCACTTATATGGGTATAACCTATATGATGGTTACTTGGCTAAGCCACACTAGCTTTATTGCATTTTTAGCGTTTGTGCTGACGGTTTTCCCTTTGAGTTTAGTATTCCCCTACCCACGGCATATACGCGGTATGGCAGCAGTGATTGCAACTATCGGGGCCTCAATACTGACTTTAGACGCTTACGTCTACTTTAACTTAGGTTATCACTTAAATGCCTCTGCACTGCCTGAAATTATTTCACTGTTGTGGCATCGTGTAACAAACTCTCCCGCACTTACCACCTTGCTTGCAGGCAGCATAGTGTTAGCAATATTAGCGTTTCAATTGACTGTTAGTAATTTTACTTGGCATCATTTGGGGCGTTTAAAACAGTTTAAATTTGCCCGTTATGCCGGTTCATTTTTAGTGATTTGTTTTGCGCTAAGCCACAGCATTCATATTTGGGCTGATGCCAATTTAAAATTTGATATCACTAAACAAGATAATGTACTACCGCTTTCGTACCCGACTACGGCAAAAAGCTTACTCGCTAAAAACGATTTGCTGGATGTTGAAAGCTACGAGCAAGCGCACAACGTTAAAATTAATAACCAAGGTATTAATTATCAAGCACCTGCTCCATTAGAAAAATGTGAAGATTACAGCGCAGCAAAAGTTGATATATTGGTGTTTGATAATGACGAGCAGCTAGCAAAATTTGTTGCCAGCCAACAAAGTATTTATAAAAACACGCAATTTTTGCAACCCACAGATCATAGTGATATGTTATTTGGGCTTGTGTACGGCTTGCCAGCATTTTACAAAACGAACATTATTGAGCAGCAAACGTTACCCGTTTGGCAAAGCCAACGCCGTAGTGTGGAAGTGGCCGGTATTGATGAGCTGAGCTTTATTAACGAGCAAGCACATAAAGACAGTGCAATAAGAATTGTTAAAGGGGCTGAAAACGCCACTGTACGTGATGACGCCACCGAATTTTTTGCTTTTAGTATCTCGCAAGATAGCAATGAAATTGTAACCACGTCAACATTGTATAGCTCCGATAAATTTATTTCTAAGGTGAACGGTTTGATTCAGCCTAGCGATATTATCGCTACAAGCCTTGGTCAATACTTAAACTGTAATGCGATTGCGCAGCAAACTATGCTGGGCGAAAACTTGTACAGTAAAAGTAATAATATTGGGGTTAATTACTCGCAAGGCGTGGTGATTGCTTACAAAAAAGATAGAATCACGCTTATTGATCGTGATGGAAATTTTAGAAATATCTCTGCCGCTGAAGGATTTTCAATTGAACAAGGGCTTGATATTCCATTTTTAGTGCATGGTATTAAAAAGCTTAAAACATTCAGCCAATAGCACCTCATAATACGAGCGAGTCATTAAAACTGACTCGCTTAGTTTCTGTTATTACTCCTTTGCACTTGCTATCCCAACAACCTAGGTTATAGTTTTTAGCATCAATTGTTTTTAAGCTCAGTAGCGCATGTTAAGGATAACTGTTATGTGTAAAATTATTAACCTGATCGTTACCGCCTGTCTTTTTTGTTTAAGTACATATACTTCAGCGCAAGCCACCTACTTTAAGTGCGTCACCCCAAAAGGTACCACTTTCTCTCAGTTTCCTTGTAATGATAATGCTACCTCACACACAATAATCGCCACTGAGCCTAAGCAAACGGGTAAAGAAATAAACTATACCAAACAGTTAAACGAGCTGGAACGAGATACGATTATTTCCAACCTAGAAGCAGAGCTGCGAAGTAATCAGCATAAGTTAGCAATACTTTTACGAGAAAAAGACAGGGCTGATTTTAAACAACAGCAGCGTTTAAATCATATATTGAGCGCAGATGATAAAAAGCGTATTAGCAAAGATATTAGAAACACACAGAAAACATTAGATAAGCAATATAAAAAAGATAAAGCATTGATTGAAAAGCGTATTAAAAAGTTACAAAAAAAGATTGATGCCTATCAACCTTGATCAGGCTAACTTCAATAAATATCATCTTAATTAGCTTGGTTTTAAATATAAAATAACATACCCTTTACATTCATAGAGCATAAACTCTATTGTGTGTTTAGTGGTGTAATTTCCTTTGACCCGCTTTTACAAATTAAATGGTATCCACCGGCATTATCCTAAACACCTAAAGGCGTCTATTAAGGAGTACTGATGCAACCACGCCAAATTGCTGAATTAATTTTAACCGGTTTTAAAAAGCATTATTTGCTGTTTCAAAGAACGACAGCCAAGGCTCCCTACGCTTTTGCTAAAAGAGACTGGCAAGCTATTAATGATATAAGTCGCCTGCGTATAAGCTATTATGATGATCGGGTGAACGAAACAACAAAAACACTACGAGAACGCCAGCAAACAGACGCGCTAAACGAAAGCTTATGGCTTGAAGTGAAAAAGCTTTACCAACACTTTTTATGTTTTCACCCGCAAGCAGAACTTGCTGAAACATTTTATAATTCAGTATTCTGCCGCTTGTACCACCGCCGCTATTTTCACAATGACTTTATTTTTGTAGAAGCCACGCTCAAAGATGCGCCTTCAGTGCCCGTTGAAGCTGAATACCGTAGTTATTTTCCTGTTGTAGATGGTTTAAAGCCCACCATTAAACGCATTATTAATCACTTTGATTTTAAAGCCGACTTTGTCAATCTAGAACGCGATATTCGTTTATTAGTTAAAGCGTTTTATAAACAAGCACCCGATACACACCACCAACATTGGCAAATGCGTTTTGATATATTACATACCCCGTTTTATCGTAATAAAGCCGCTTACATTGTGGGGCGCGTTGTATCGCAAAGTGGCGTTCAGCCTTTTATTATTGCCGTGTTACACCATGAAGATAAAGGCCTTTATTTAGATGCCTTACTTACAAAGTCGTCGCAAATGCGCGTTATTTTTGGCTTTGCGCGTGCCTATTTTATGGTAGAAACTCACGCTCCTTCAGCGTTAGTGCGGTTTTTAAATCAACTTATGCCTAATAAAACCCTCGCCGAGCTTTACAACGCCATAGGCTTTCATAAACAAGGTAAAACCGAGTTTTATCGCGAGTTTTTGAATCATTTAATCCATTCTAATGACGAATTTACCATTGCTCCCGGTACACCGGGTATGGTGATGATGGTATTTACCCTACCCTCGTTTGGTTATGTATTTAAAGTTATTAAAGATAAATTTGGCGAAAGTAAGCCGTTTGGTCGCGATACGGTATTAAAACGCTATCAACTGGTTAAAAGTCATGACCGTGTTGGCCGAATGGCTGACACCATAGAGTATTCAAACGTCGTATTTCCTTTGGCACGATTTGATAGTAACTTGTTAGCACAGTTGCACAAAACCATTGGCTCATCGATGGTGATTGAGGGTGAGTGGTTAATCATAAAACATTTGTATATTGAACGGCGAATGACACCGCTTAATCTTTTTTTAGAAAATGCAGACGAAAAAAGTGCCGCCGATGCCATTGAAGAGTATGGCCAGGCGCTTAAAGAAATGATTGCCGTGAATATTTTCCCTGGCGATATGCTGTTAAAGAACTTTGGTGTAAGTAAGCACAAACGTATTATTTTTTATGATTACGATGAAGTGCAATATTTAACAGACATGAACTTTAGAGCACTACCCAAAGCAAAAAGTTATGATGATTATTTGATGGATGAACAAAGTTACTCGGTTGCTCCGCAAGATGTATTTCCAGAGCAATTATGTACCTTTGTAATGCCTAACCCAACATATAAACAATTTTTAACCAGTACGCACCCAGAACTACTTGATGTGAGCTTTTGGAAACAAGCACAACAAAATATAAAAAATGGAAAGGTGAGTCATATTTATCCCTATCCTACAGCACAGCGTTTTATCCATTACTGGTAAACGTTAAGGACACACAATGAATATAAGTAAAATAGATTTAAATTTACTGGTTTATCTCGATACATTACTGCGCGAATGTAACGTTACTCGTGCCGCTAACCAGCTTAGTATTACTCAACCGGCAATGAGTAATGGACTGAAACGCCTACGTAACCTTTTTAACGATCCTATTTTAGTGCGTACCAGCGATGGTATGGTGCCGACCGAGCGCGCTATTGAGTTACAGCCTGTTATTCGCGGCATTTTGATGACGCTTGAGGAAACGCTAGCACCTAATCGCGAATTTGAAGCTAAACAAAGTAAACGCGTGTTTAGAATTATGGCCAGTGACTATGCAGCCAGTACCATGGCACCGCGTTTGTTAGGGAAATTACATGAAGAAGCCCCAGACACCACATTAGATATTTTAACGCCCAGCGATGTAACCTTTCATGATGTAGAAAACGGTAAAGTAGACATGGCAATTAACCGCTTTGAGAACTTACCGCAATCGTTTCATCATAAGCGAATTTGGAAAGATAGCTTTTGCTGTTTAGTAAGATCCGACAACCCTATTATTGAAAACTTTAGCCTAGATAGCTATTTAAAAGCCCGTCATATTTGGGTAAGTAAAACAGGCTTTGGTGTTGGGGTTGGCATGGATCCTAAAGATGTGCAAAAGCTGGGTTGGGTTGACGAAGCGCTCGCCCATTTTGGGAAGCATCGAAATATTGCCACCTTTACTCGTAACTACCATGTTGCTATTCATTTAGCGAAAGAAAAAAACCTCGTGGCGACTTTACCCTCAAAAGCGGCCAATATTTATGTAGACGATCCAGGGCTTAAAATACTTGAGCCACCTTTTCCTATTCCACCATTTGAACTTGATATGATATGGAGCCCTTTGTTACACAGAGATGCTAGCCATATTTGGTTACGTCAAAAAGTAGCCGAAGTAGCTGAAGAGCTTAAATAACCTTCTTACATGCTTTTATGTAAATTTTGCTTGCTAGCAGCATGTTAGCAAGCTTGACTAGACCTCCCCACAATAATAAAACGATGAAAAACAATTAGTTAAAAATAAAACCGCGTTGGAATGCCGCTTGCTTAGTTATCTATGTATTTTAAATTAACAGAGGTCATTATTATGAGCACCCATCAAGGACAAGAGATAAATCATATCACCGACATTATCCAAGTAATGAATAGCGGTATCGACTTTTACGAAAAAGCACAAGATAAAGTACAAGATCCTAGCGTAAGTGCATTATTTCAGCGCATGATTGACGCCCGCAAATTAAGTGTTGAAAGCTTACAACCCTATGCAATTAATCAACAAGGCGCACGTGAAGATGGCTCTTCGTTCGCGGTAGAAGCACGCAGAGCATTTACCGCTTTGCTCAGTACATTCACTAGCGATAATGACCAAACCTACATTAAAGAGCTTGAAGAAGTAGAAGATAAAACCTTAGAAGAAATCAAAACAGCGTTGAAAAAGCCTCAATCACATGATTGTGAAGCGGCGCTGTCAAAGGTATTGCTTACCATGCAAAGCTGTCATGCTGAAATGAGTAAAATGCAAAAACATTAAGTTTAAAAACTATAAAAGGGCCTTACGGCCCTTTGGTTGTTAAATAACAATAGGAGAGTTATTAGGGTCTGTTGACCTTTTAAGGTTGAATTTGCAGCAGTCTGTTTGGTATTTAGGCAAGACAGAGCCTATGTGGTGTGGTTATTCCCCATAAATAGGCGATAACGCCGCATCAATACCAAACAGGCGCTGCCCGAAGGGTTCTGCTTAGGGGCGATTTACTCTTTGTTGCTCGGTTTTTACTTAGCCCACTAGGTTACAAACCTCGCGCCGCGATTAAACCGCTCCTAGTTTGAACAAATTTTAATCCAAAAAGGTCAACAGACCCTTATTAAAAGCGGTATTCTGCACCTACGTAGTAGTAAGCACCGTTAAAACCAAATGGCGCTGAACGACGAGAGTACTTAAATACCCCATCACTGCTGACAATGGTATTACCTTGAGCATCTACAATAGTACCTGAACGTGAATTACCTATGGTGTTTTCATCAGGGTAAACATCAAATAAGTTATTTGCGCCAATGTTTACCGATAAATTATCAGTTACAAAGTAATTAACTTTAATGTCAGTTAAAATTTCAGCACCGTAAGTCTGGCGACCGCCATCTTCAACTGTGTACTCACCAAAACGATTAAGTGATAAATTAACAGTCCAATCGTCACGGCGATAAAGCGCACTTAAGTTAATGCGATCTTCTGGTTGCCATTCTTCAATGATAGAAATTTCTTGATCAGAAAACACATCATCGACTGGCACGGTTTCAAGACCAGAACCTGCAGGTGTAAATAACGACACGACATCGGTTTCGGTAAAGTTGGCCGCTAATGTAAAATCAAGCGTGCCGCCTAGGCCTTCTGTATTCCATGTAGCTACAAAGTCGATACCTTGCGTTTCTGTGTCAGCCCCATTTAAGAAAAACTGTCCTGCACCAGCACCCGAGCTCAGTAACGCGGCATCAAGACTGTTTGATAAACCTTTGCCTAAGCGATTACTAATTACAATACGGTCGTCAATATCGATTGAGTAGTAATCAAGCGTTACATTAATATTATCGCTTACGTTATAAACAATACCTAAACTGCGGTTTTGTGATTTCTCTTCTGTTAACTTAGGAATACCTAAACTTTGCGCCAGTGTTGAATCGTTTCTAAACGTGCCCACTTCTTCAGCCACTAAATTGCCATTAGGACCAACAACAAACTGCGTGCTGATATTGTTAAAGTACAACTGCTGCATTGAAGGGGCTCTAAATCCTGAGCTTAATGCACCACGAAGTGAAATATCTTCGGTTAGTGACCAGTTACCCGCGAGTTTAAAGTTAACTGTATCGCCAAATCCTTTGTAATTATCGTAACGTAACGCCCCTGAGATAATCACATCTTCAATAACGTAAGCCTCAGCGTCTAAATAAAACGAGATCACATCGCGCGACTCATCAACCGACGATGCTGGCGATGAACCACCAAAGCCTTGTGTGCCACCTGATGCATTTTCGCTACCAATACCACCGCTCAGTCCATCATAAATATTAACACCATTGTTGGTATCGTAATCGCGGTATGCGTATTCGCTGCCCTCTAAAATACGGTACTCATCGGTGCGTATTTCTGCGCCCATTGCTAATGAGTAATCATCAAAATTTTGAGTAAAATCAAGATTAATCGTTTGCAGTGATAACTCCATACCATACGCGTAACCTTCACGTGGAATAGTGGCGCGAATATCTGCGGCGCTCAAGCCTTGGTCGTAACGTAAGAAGTTGGCATAAGAGGCATTAATCGTATCGCTAGTGGTGTAATCAATGCTGTTTTCACCATAGGTGTACGATAAGTCTAAGCTTGAGTCGTTATCAAACTGCGTTTTATAACCAAAGTTATATGAAATATCGTCAATCGTAGTGTTTATTTTTGGTAAAAAGCCAGCCGGAACTGTCGCATCACCATCTTGTAATACTGGGTTACCACCGGCATTGGCATTATGACGGAAAAATGCTGCTGATTCGTTATCACGCGTTGAATAGGTAATAAAACCGTATAGTTCACCCGCCCCTAATTCGTAGCCGGTGTTAACGGTTAAACCAAATTGTTGAGAGTCGGCATCACCAATTCTAAATGTATCGCGTGGCGCGGTTAGTTCACGCGGGTCGCCTGCCAGTAACGTGCCGTCACTGAGCTCAGTACAACCATAAAATTGACATGAACCATGAAGCCCTGCACGGTTAGTTGGCGCGCGGTCACGGTAGTTTATAGTTGTATTTAAATAACCATTGTCACCTAAAGCAAAGCCTTTATTAAAGTCGATGTTAACAGTTTCGCCATCACCTTCTGAATACTCACCGTAGTTAATAGCGGCTTTACCACCTTCGCTGCCATCTTTGAGCACAATATTTATAACACCGGCAATTGCATCAGAACCATATTGAGCCGCAGCGCCATCACGCAGTACTTCAATACGTTTAATTGCTGAGGCTGGAATGGCGTTCATATCGGTACCCGCCGTACCACGCCCCACCGAAGTATTAATATGAATAATACTGGCTTGGTGACGACGCTTACCATTGATCAATACCAACGTTTGATCTGGCCCTAGGCCACGTAGCGTTGCTGGTCTTAATGCGTCAGTACCATCACTAATAGATGAACTTGAAAAGTTAAAAGAAGGTGCGATAGCTTGAAGCATGCGACCAACTTCTGTTTGGCCGGTATTTTCGAGTGCTTCTGCACTTAAAATATCAACGGGGACAGGTAAGTCTTCAACTGAGCGCCCTGCCACACGACTACCTACAATAGCAATTTTTTCGATGTTTTGTTCTGCGCTTTGTTCAGCGGCATTTATTCCTTGTGAATTAACTGCAAGTAAAGCAGGTAATACAGCTGCACTAACTCCTGAAAGCTTCATCATGTTGTTATCTTTCCTATTGATTTGTTTGAGTTTAATACTCAGTAAACCATTTTGATCAACAACCGCATCGAGCGGTGTCTCAGCCAGTAATGCTTTTAGTGCATCAAGTTGAGAATAAAATCCATACAACGAATTTGCTTTGTATTGCTTGGCAAGTTCATACGAAAAAACCACAGTTTGTTCTGTTTGCTTAGCAAATTCTATTAAAGCTTTGTCTGCTCGTTGCGCTTTTATATCAAATTGCATCATTTGCCCTTCGGTTTGACTTGCATACACACTGATACTAAAAAACAGCGGTGCAACAAGGCCAAATTGAGTTAAATGGCACGTATGGTTACTGCGCAACTTATATAAACAGTTAGCAAACAAAAATCCTCTATAGTTTTTTATCATTTTTATAATCTTTAAATTACTTTTTACACTCTTATGAGCAACATTGATTAACAATGATGTGATTTTCATTACGATTACCTATGATTTTTTTTGATATTTTAGGCTAACAACATGCTCGCCTAAACGTTCATGTTCAATCGAAAAATTAGTTTGCAAGCTCTCTAACAGCCCTGCCACATCACCCGCTTTAAAAACACCGGCCACTTTTATACGAGCTAACTCATCAGATGATAGTTCAAACCGCGTAGCGGTATAACGGCTGACTTCGTTTAAGGCATCAACCAGTTGCTCACCATTAAATATCAACATGCCATTTTGCCAAGCTAAGTCACGCTGTACATCATCAACCGATAACTGTGTGATTGGTTTGGTAACGCTTTGTTCAATAATTACTTTTTCACCGGAAATCACAATATTGGCATTAATTTGACGAATTTCATGATTGTTATTATCAGCTTGTTGATACGCTTTAAAATCATCAGCATTAACAGCAACGCTAGGATCGGTGATCATCACTTTACCCTCAGTAACAACCAGCTCGAGATCTGACGAAGTATTGCGCTGCACATTAAATACAGTACCGAGAGCGGTAAAGCTTTTATCACCGGCCATCACGCTGAATGGGCGTGATGCATCTTTAGCAACATTAAAACGGCCCTCGCCACGACTTAGTAACAATTGCCTACGGCCTTGGCTATAAGCGACTTCCAATGAGCTATTGGTATTAAGTTGTACAATTGTGCCATCTGGTAAAACATAGGTTGCTTGCTCGCCAACTTTTGTTTTATAAATTTTTGTATAATTTACCTTGGCTAAATTTTTGTTGAAATTGCTATCTATATTTAGCAATAAATAGCTGCACATCATTAATGCAGCAACAATACTTGCTGCCATGCCAAATACATACGCAGCCTTTGTTTTGCTATTAGCCGGTTGTTTATTTGGAAATAATACGCTGAGTTCGTTAAGTACACTCAGGTCATCCCAAAGCTTAGCTAATTCATACACCGCATTTTGATGAGCAGTACTTTGTAGCATCCACAGTTTAAATTGTTCTTGCTCTTCTTTTGTAAGGCCACGGTCAATAGCACTGATCCATTGCGATGCTTTTTCTAATATTAATTCTTTTGAGGTAAATTGATGGATGTTATTCATTTTGCTGCCCTCATTATGTCCGCACTTTGTTGGCAATGGTCGCTCTCATCGTGTGACTGTTCGCGCATATATAGCATGGTATTTAATAACCCTTTGGCAACGTGTTTTTCTACCGTACTTTGACTTAGCTGCATTTGCTGTGCGATCTCTTTTTGGCTCATTCCATAGACTTTTTTTAAAATAAAGCACTTTCTTACAACAGGACTTAATTGCTCAGTCGCCCGACAAAATAATAAAAAACGCTCTTTAGAGGTGTATTCGTCTTCTAATTGCATTGATTTAAGCAATTTAGGGAGTTCAGTTTCGTGGTTTAAAGGGGTACTAAATTTATTATCCCATTTAGCTATATGATTAAGTGCTAGATGTTTAGCTGTTTTTAACATGTAGCTACGGGTGTATTGAATATCTTGCTTTAATTCAGCTTCATAACTTTTAACAAAGGTCTCTTGAACAATATCATCAACATCGTCAGGCAACACAATTTTAGACACGAAGCGCCGCAGTTGCGTGGATATGTCTGATAATGTACTGGCTAATCTAAGTCCTTGAGCCACGTGGGTCGTCTCTTGTTATTATTTCCGTAAGATTACGGGTTTTAGGGCTAATTACAAGGAATTTTGTTAATTATTGGTTATTTATTAGTTGCTAACATAGATAGTGCAATGTAAACGTATTACCTTTTATAACTTTTTTAATGATTATGCCTGTTTGGTAAATATTGAAAGTTACCGCAATTTTAGTTGATTAGGCTTTTTATAATGAGGGCAAACAGATATTTAGCTTAATTTTATTGGCGTGTTGTGTAGTAATTTAGTAGTGGCAACGCTACTATTAACGGATAGGAGTTACATATGAATAATCAAAAATTATCAGATTTTGAGCTTTATTTTCAAATTGATGAAAGTAATCGCGTTAATCTGTTTGCCGTAGATGATTCGGCTGTGCCAAAAAGTTTAGCTGAACTTGACGCTGATATTCCGCCTTTATTTAAACTTGCTAACGAAGTAAGCAGTTTAGAGCAAAGCGCCTTAGGCCCTTTGCGTAATTTAGGTGATATTGCCCAAGAACTAACTACTTTTTTACAAGCTCAGTCGCGCAAAATAGATTTGATCATGAGTCATATTTTAGCCTCTGAACAACCAGAAGATAACTCTATCTATTGCGACAGTTACGGCGGTGGCGGCATTAAGTTTACCAGTGAACATTTGTATACATTAGAGCAAAAGTTTCGTACTAAACTTTTTTTACAACACGAGGCCTCTGCGGTGTATTGTTATAGCGAAGTGGTTGCCATTGAAAAACAAGATAATGAGCACTACCAATATACCCTGTTATTTGTATCAATAAGAGACAGCGACCAAGAGTTGGTTGTAAGAGCCAGCTTACATGCGCAAACTCGCCAGCTTAAAAAGCGCCAGCAACTTGAAAAAGCCAAAGAGAGTACAAACAATAAAAGCTAGCGTTTATTTACTTCTCAAATCGCTTTAAAATTGTGAGCCAAACACTCATTTAGAAGTGACTTAGCAGTAATTGAACTGCTAAACTAGCCCCATCTTTATTTGTATTAAAAATCCATGAACTTTAGACTTTTACCTGAATGGGCCGAGCAAGACGCTGTTATGCTTACATGGCCGCATAAAGACACAGATTGGGCTGATAACTTAGCCCGTGTAGAACCTGTATATATTGAGCTTGCTAAGCATATAACAACGCAGCAAAAGCTTGTTATTGTGGCGCATAATAGTGCCTTAAAAATGCATATTACAGCATTGTTAAATAGCGCTAACATCTCTTTGAATCGTGTTCATTTTGTAGTAACCCCTACCAACGATACGTGGGCGCGCGATCATGGCCCGCTTACTTGTGGCGCTATTGACTCACCCGAGCAACTAAAAGTATATGATTTTACTTTCAATGGTTGGGGCAATAAATTTGAAAGCGCATTAGATAATCAAATTAATCGTACTTTGGTAAAAGAGTTAAGTAGCAAAAAAAACCACTATCAAGCGCTCGATATGGTACTTGAAGGTGGCGGTATTGAAATAAACGAGCATGGTGTGTTGCTAACAACCAGCGAATGTTTGCTTAATAAAAACCGTAACCCAAATTTAAACCCAAGTGACATAGAAACGCTTTTAAAAGCGCACTTGGGCGCAACAGATTTTTTATGGGTTGATCATGGCTATTTAGCAGGTGACGACACCGACAGCCACATTGATACCTTAGTGCGTTTTGCACCAAATAATACCCTTGTGTATGTGCAATGTGACGATGAAAGCGATGAGCACTTCAGCGCGCTTAATGCCATGCAAACGCAACTACAAAGCTTTAAAACTGCCGATCGCACCCCATATAAGCTAATTGAGTTGCCATGGCCAAAAGCCGTGTACGATGATGAAAACACGCGCTTACCCGCCACCTATGCAAATTACTTAATTATTAACAATGCGGTATTAGTGCCTACTTATAACGATATAAACGACCAACGCGCGTTAGCACAGGTTCAAAAAGCATACCCAGAGCACACAATTATTGGGGTAAATTGTTTACCTATTATTGAGCAATTTGGCAGTCTTCACTGCATTACAATGCAATTACCTCGTGGATTTTTAGCTGGAGCAGCACAATGACAAGCCCTGCAAATTTATCAGTTGCCTTAGTGCAACAAAGCAACAGTGACAACGCTGAACACAATATTGAAAAATCAATTGCTGGCATTCGCGATGCAGCCAGTCAAGGTGCACAACTTGTTGTGCTACAAGAATTACACCGTAGTTTATATTTTTGCCAAACTGAAGATGTCGACGTCTTTGATTTAGCCGAAACAATACCTGGGCCGAGTAGTAACACGTTAGGTGAACTTGCTAAAGAGCTTGGTATTGTAATTGTCGCGTCTTTATTTGAAAAGCGCGCTACAGGCCTTTACCACAATACCGCAGTGGTGCTCGAAAAAGACGGCAGTATTGCCGGTAAATACCGTAAAATGCATATACCGGATGACCCTGGCTTTTACGAAAAGTTTTACTTTACTCCTGGCGACTTAGGCTTTGAGCCTATTCAAACCTCAGTGGGCAAACTTGGCGTACTGGTGTGTTGGGATCAGTGGTTTCCTGAAGCGGCGCGTTTAATGGCGATGGCCGGTGCAGAGCTTTTAATTTATCCAACAGCAATTGGCTGGGATCCACGCGATGATAAAGACGAGCAAACCCGTCAAAAAGATGCTTGGGTTATTAGCCAACGAGCCCATGCGGTAGCCAATGGCGTTCCAGTGATTAGCTGTAATCGTGTTGGTCTTGAGCGCGACCCGAGTGGACAAAGTGACGGCATTCAATTTTGGGGTAACTCGTTTATTGCAGGTCCCCAAGGCGAAATATTGGCAGAGGCCGATAATCAAAGTGAACAAATATTAATGGTTGAACTTGATCAAAAACGCAGCGAAAACGTAAGACGTATCTGGCCGTATTTACGCGACCGCAGAATTGATCATTATCAAGATTTAACAAAAATCTATCGCGACTAAATAATAGTATGGCTCTTAGCAGCTAAGAGCCTAATTTAATGGAGTAATTAATGGCGTTTGAGCAATGGGCAGCCTTGCCTTGGGTAAAATCTCAAAAAGATAAAATTCAATGGGGCGAGCTTTTAGGCAGTGGCTTGAGCATTGCCATTGCACAAGGTGTAAAACAACAAGATAACTTAGTGTTAATAGTTACGCCAGATACACCAAGTGCTTTGCGCCTTGAAACCGAATTAGAGTATTTGCTTCCGGATAACCCGGTAATGATATTTCCGGATTGGGAGACATTGCCTTACGATCATTTTTCTCCCCATCAAGATATTATTTCCGCGCGCTTAGCAACGCTTAATACCCTGAAAAACGAGCAACAAAGCGTGCTCATTATGCCTGTATCAACGCTGATGCTGCGCACGGCCCCTACTTCGTTTATATACGGTTCAACGCTTAATTTTAAAGTGGGCGATAGATTAGACACCCACGCTTTGCGTGAAAACTTAGAGCAAGCGGGTTACATGCACGTGCAACAAGTTATGGAGCATGGCGAATATGCAATACGTGGCTCTATTGTTGATTTATACCCGATGGGCAGTAAACACCCATTTAGGCTCGATTTTTTTGATGACGAGCTTGATACCATTCGCTTATTTGATGTGGAAACACAACGCTCAGACGAAAAAGTTGAAAAAATTGAGTTACTCCCTGCCCATGAATTCCCCACTAACGACACAGATATTGAACGCTTTAGAATAAACTATCGTGAAAAGTTTGGCGCAAGCGCAGAACAAGACTCTGTCTATATGCAAGTTAGTAAAGGTAATTGGCCTGGAGGTATTGAATACTACATGCCATTATTTTTTGATGGCTTGGCGACTATTTTTGACTATTTGCCTGAATCAACGACCGTGATGCAATTAGGCGATTTAGAACATGCGGCGGATAATTTTTGGCACGATGTTAATGTACGCTATGAAAACCGCCGTGTGGACCCCTTGCGCCCACTTTTACCACCGGATGAATTGTACCAGCCAATCAATGAGCTATTTTCAAACTTAGGTAATTATGGCCGCATTCGTTTATCGCAAGCAAAATTGGGCACTAAAGCCGGCAATAAAAACCTTGCCGTTAATGAATTACCCAATGTCCGCATTGATCATAAACAACATGAACCCTACAACGCATTCATTAGCTATGTGGCAGAGCAAAAAAAGAAAAAAGGCCGAGTTGTCATTAGTGTTGAGTCGGATGGTCGACGTGAATCATTACTGAGTATATTAAAACCCAGCGGCTTAAAATTTAAAGAATTTGATACTTTTGAGCAATTTATCAACAGCAGTAGTGACGTTGGTTTAATTGTAAGCCCACTTGAACAAAGTGTTGTGCTTAGCACAAAACCTAGCCTGAGCATTATTACTGAGCAAGAATTGCTTGGAATTAAAGTATCACAACGCAGACGCCGTAAGCACAAGTATGAAGCAAGCCAAGATGCGCTAATTCGTAACTTAGCAGAGTTAAAAGAAGGCCAACCGGTTGTGCACCTTGACCATGGTGTTGGCCGTTATCAAGGACTGCAAACAATTGATGCCGCCGGTGTGGTTACTGAATTTGTAACCATTATTTATGCCGGTGAAGCAAAGCTCTATGTGCCGGTATCAGCGCTTCATATGCTTAGCCGTTACTCTGGCGGTGAAGAAGCCAGTGCCCCACTGCACAAGCTCGGCTCTGATGCGTGGGATAAGGCAAAAAAACGCGCCGCTGAAAAAGTACGTGATGTCGCTGCTGAATTGCTCGATATTTACGCTCAGCGCCAAGCAAAGCCGGGTAATAAATTTACGCTTGATGGCCAAGCTTATCGTCAATTTAGTGATAGCTTCCCGTTTGAAGAAACGGATGATCAACGTAACGCTATTGAAGCTGTACTGGGTGATATGCAATCAAAACAAGCCATGGATCGCTTAGTCTGTGGTGATGTAGGCTTTGGTAAAACTGAAGTAGCAATGCGTGCAGCGTTTGTCGCGGTTAACGATAATAAGCAAGTTGCTATTTTAGTCCCTACCACCCTACTTGCTCAACAACACTACGATAACTTTAAAGACCGCTTTGCTGATTTTCCAATTGAAGTGGGTGTGCTGTCGCGTTTTAATTCGACCAAAGAGCAAAAAGAAACCCTTGAAAAAATGAGTAATGGCAAGCTTGATGTGGTTATTGGCACGCATAAACTAATTCAACAAGACATCAATTTTAAAGACTTAGGCCTGTTAATTGTTGATGAAGAACACCGATTTGGGGTGCGCCAAAAAGAAAAAATTAAAGCCCTGAGAGCGGATGTTGACATACTCACCCTGACAGCAACCCCTATTCCCCGTACTTTAAATATGGCCATGAGTGGTATGCGCGATTTATCTATTATTGCTACCCCACCGGCTAAACGCTTAGCTGTTAAAACTTTTGTGCGCCAACGCGACGAAGAGCTTATTCGCGAAGCGGTTTTACGTGAGATTAAACGCGGCGGCCAGGTGTACTTTTTACACAACAATGTAGAAACCATTGAGCGTGTTGCTCAAGAAATTAGCGAATGGGTGCCTGAGGCAACAGTTACCTCAGCCCACGGGCAAATGCGAGAGCAAGAGCTTGAGCAGATTATGACCGATTTTTATCATCAAAAATACAATGTACTGGTATGTACTACGATTATTGAAACCGGCATTGATGTACCCACAGCAAATACCATTATTATGGACAGAGCCGATAAACTCGGTCTTGCTCAGCTGCATCAATTACGCGGGCGTGTTGGTAGAAGCCATCACCAAGCCTATGCTTATTTACTTACAGGTAACCCTAAAGCGCTCTCTAAAGATGCGAAAAAGCGTTTGGATGCCATTGCCTCATTAGAAGATTTAGGCGCGGGCTTTGCCTTGGCAACCCACGATTTAGAAATTCGTGGTGCCGGTGAGCTATTAGGAGACGATCAATCTGGACAAATGCAAACCATTGGCTTTAATTTGTATATGGAAATGCTTGAACAGGCTGTTAACGCGCTTAAAAATGGTCAAGAGCCAACCCTTGAAAATCTATTACAAAAACAAACCGAAGTTGATTTAAAGCTACCTGCCTTGTTACCTGATGATTATATTCACGATGTTAATGCGCGTTTAGGTATGTACAAGCGTGTAGCAAGTTGTGCTAACCTTGCTGATATTGATGAACTGCAAGTAGAATTGATAGATCGCTTTGGTTTATTACCTGATGCAGCTAAAAACCTATTTAGTTTACAACAACTAAAAATGCAGGCGAGCAATTTGGGCATAACCAAAATAGAAGCTAACCCGAAAGGAGGCTACTTTGAGTTTAGTCAAAATACCAAGGTTAATCCTAGCTTCATTATTGGTTTGATACAAAGTGCGCCACACATTTATAAAATGGATGGCGCAAATAAACTACGCTTTGCCATTAGCGAGGCGAATGCCCGTGAACGCTTAAAAATGATCACTGCTATGATTGCAGATTTCGAAAAAAAGGTTAGCCATTAATGTTGCTGAAAAAATCGCTGGTTATTTTATGCTGCTTATTTAGCAGTACTGCATTTGCAGAGCGCTGGTTTGAAGTAGAGGTGTTAATATTTAAACAGCGCCCTGCTCCTAACTTACAAGAAGACTTTAGCTTAAAGCATGACGCCATTGAAGATAAAAACACCTTAGACTTATTGGCCTCTGCTTATAAGAACCAAGCAATGGACGCGTGTATAAACGGTGACCCACGCTTTCAAACACGCACTTTTGCCGACACTTTGGTTAATTCAAACCCACAGTCTGCAGCGTGTAACGACAGCATTGATTATGTAAAAAGTTACGATGTGCTGCCAGTAACCCCTCAAGCACCAGTACAAGATACGATGGAGCAAACTTACCTGCTCGCTCCTGAACAACTGCAGTTTGAACAACAACGCCAAGCTTTAGACCGCAAAGGACTCACCCCTATATTACATACCGGCTGGCGGTTTGAAGGCGCAAGTAAATCACGCTCACCCAGTATGCACTTATTTGCAGGCAACCAATTAAAAAACAATATGAACACCGGTTTTAGTTACGCTAATTCCGACTTTATTAGCTTAATAAATAGACCTACGCCACTGTTTGCCGAAGCTCAATCTTCCGAAATGAAATGGGAGTTAGATGGCTTAATGAAAATACATTTACGCCATTATTTATACATTAATGCGGATTTCGATATTAGTGAAAAGCAAGATAATGGTGAGCTAGAATCAGCCCGTTTTTCACAATTTAGACGCGTTTTCAGCGAAGATATTCATTACTTTGATCATCCTCGTATGGGTATGATTGTACAAATTCGAAAATTTAACCATTAACAGTATTTAATCAAAAGGAAAATAACAATGAAGAAGCTTCTAATAATTGCTGCAGCACTGAGTCTTGCTGCTTGTTCAAAAGTAAGCATGGAAAATTACGAAAAAATTAAAATTGGTATGGACAAATCAGAAGTTGAAGCACTTTTAGGCAGTGCTGATAACTGTGTAGAAAAAACATTACATACTAGCTGTACTTGGGGTGATGACGCTAAAAACATCGAAATTACCTTGGTATCAGACAAAGTAACGCTTTACAGCAAAAAAGGGCTAACGGATAAATAAAGACCACAAAGGAATAACGTATGTTATTCCTCTTTTTTTGCATCGCTGGTGTAAATAAGCTCTATGTTGACTATTTTACTGCGGTTTAAGGTTATTTTGTAACGCTGATAGAGTGTTTTATCCGGTTCGGTTAGAACCAACACCATGTTTAACTGATAGCGCCTTTCTACTCCCTGTTTAGAAATTTTATTGTTTTCTAAATGGTAGAGCTTCCCTTCCCCCTTTTTTAAATAACGTGCAAATGGTGCAAGATTAAATTGCAATGTTTGTTGTAAGCTATCGTAGCCTGGCAAAAATTCTTTGGCACTGACCCGGGTTTCACTAGCAAAATGCAGCCATTGCGCCGCCTGTTTATTTTGCTGACGACGCTTAGAGAAAATTTTCCTCACTTCTTTAGGGATTTTTTTAAACCGCGTGTATTCTAACCAAATAAACTGACTGGCTACTTTATCTTTTGTAATACTGTTTTTAAAAATAAAGCGCCATTTTGGCCGCCCTCGCACAATAGCACGCCAAATAATACGGGTAATATCTTCTTTAAATATTTCTCTCAGCCCGTAAATAACCCCTAAAATTAGAATTAATGAAGCGGTTATTTCAGTAAAGGTAGAACGCGCATTGAGTATTACTACCATCACAAAGGCCATTATAACAGCCGTTACAGAGCCTTTTACCAAACGTTTTAAATAACTATTAAGATAGCGTGTTTGGCGCTGTAAAATCACTCCATGCTCTATTAAACGCTGTAATAGGCGCATTTTATTGGTAATTCTGTTGGCGTCTTTAAGTGTTGAGTCAGAATTATATTGTTGCTCTGCCCGGTACTCACTCTCTGACTTACAAAAGTTTAATAAGTCATTTCGCTCTTTAGCGTAATCGCTACTACGCGGGCCTTCATCAAGTAGCTTTAAAAACGTTTGTTCAATTTGCCAGCTTAGGTAATTATCTGCATTAGTATAAAACGGGATTAACTTTTCGTTATCTGGGGTGTAACGTCTGAGTTTTCTAAGTAGGCTTTGGCTTTGCTCGCAAAGCTCCATGGCTCGTTGATAAAACTCATCGCTTTCTTGAATTTTTAATGCATCTTTAATATCAGCATCAATTGCCAGACGCACTTGATAACAATATAGATTTAAATTTTGTCGGTAATCTTGCTGTTCGCCCTTGTTTTTACTCACAAAGCGGCTTCGTACCAATGGAAGATGAATGTTATTCGCGTTATAGGCTACAAAAGATTTAAATTGGTTATTAAAGTAAGACTCTTCGCTGAGTGTTTGCGCGTTAATACCCATTTCATTTGGGATAGAAAAATAAAGATCGAGACGCTGCTCAGAGCGAGGAGTAAGCTCTGGTTCTATGACAAACGATAAATTTTCGTCTTGTTTTATCAAACAACTCTCCTTTTATTGAGTGTATAAGTGTACTGGTCTCCTTAATTTTGTTCAATAAAAAAGGCCCAGTAAAAACGGGGCCTTGGTAGTCATTTCTAACTAGATTAGAACTTCACATTGAAGCTAGCGAAATAGCGACGACCTAGTACATCATATGTGTACGGGTCTGTGTTTGAATCATTGTTACCAGTATAATATGGAGGTTGTTTATCAAATAAGTTGTTAACCCCTGCTGATAACGATACAACATCATTGATCATGTAAGTACCGCTAATGTCGTGGTAACTTACGGTGCCAACACTAGGAACCAAACACTTGCTGGTAGAAGCTAAACAAGCATAGCTATCCATTCCATCAATCAGACGTAATTGATATTGCATATCCCAATTATCACTTGAAGCTTTCACAGTAAAGTTAGTCTTAACTTTCGCATAACCACCACTTCCAGACGTGATAATACCTTGATAATCGATTTCACCATTTCCTGAGTCAACGATATATTCATCAAGAATAGTTACATCTACAGCTGTATTCCAAGCTAGGCCAGCAGCATCAAACTTATATGTTAAGTTTACGTCATAACCTTTTGTTTGCTCAGAACCAATATTTTGTAATTGGTTATTGAAGCTTAATCGACCAGCATTGAATTGTACATTAGCTGATTGGCATAGTTGTGTACCAGCATTAGCAGGCTTGTTGTAACACTGTTCTGCAATATACTGATTGTTTACACTTGCGATAGCATTTTCGATTTCAATGTCGAAGTAATCCAATGTCATTGAGAAACCGTCAAACCATTCAGGTGCATACACTAAACCAGCAGTTAATGTTTGAGCTTCTTCTGGAGTTAAAGCTTCATTACCACCTACAGTTACCTCTGCTTGGTCGTCAACGCCATCAAGATCAATCTGTTCGAAAGAAGGTGATTTGCCAGAATAGAGTTCATCTACAGTAGGTGCACGGAAAGCTGTTGAACGAACACCACGTAACATTAGTTCGTCGTTTACACGCCAAGTTAGACCTAGTTTCCAAGTTTCATCTGAACCAAATGTGCTGTAATCGAATGCACGAACAGCAGCGCTTAAATCAATGTTATCTGCAAAAGCAGTATCTGCTACAAGTGGAATCGCAAATTCAACGTAAGCTTCGTTTACGTCGAAACGACCGCCTGTTGGTTCAACACGTGGGTCATTTGCAAGACCTTGTGAAGTTAGTGAATCTGGAACGTACCATGCTTTTTCTTCACGACGTTCAATACCCGCTGCGAAACCAACGTAACCTGCTGGAAGTTCCATTACTTCACCGTTAAGGCCAGCAGAGATCACTAGTAATTGGCTACCACCTGAGTTGTTTTCAGTGTAGTTGTACTGAGCAAGGTTGCTTGCAGACCAATCTCTTTGGCTAAGTGGGTTGAAGTTACCTTCAGCAATTGAGTCTTGGATTGAACCCATGTTAAGTAGGTTAGTTGCGCGGTCAACTGAGTCGTTACGACCGAATACTACTGAAGTATCCCAGCCCCAACCGTTGTCGAATGTACCGTCAAGACCTATTACTGCACGTACAGTGTCAACTACTTGCTCATAACCACGCGGACCAACATCAGTCATACGGCGACGGTAAGCAATATCATCACCATTATTAACGCCATGAGCTAGCAGTGAATCACCCATTGTTTCTGTATTGTAATCAACATTGAACCAAACTGGCTGAGGAGCCATTTGTTGGCTTGACCAACGCTTAGAGTAAGTGAATTCCGACGTTAAACGTGTTTCATCTGTAATCTCAAAATGACCAACACCTGTTAGATTTAAACGACGCATTGGCGTGTATAAGTAACTTGCTGAAGAGAAGTTGTAAGCATCACCTGCAGCTGTGTAATCATGCCAACCACCATCTGCTTGGCCTTGTAAGTTAACATCATCACCAACTAATACGTGGCCAAAAGGCGTGTAAGAAGAACCACCACAGTAGAAGCTTCTATTTTCGTAATCTTCTTCGATTGGACAATCAGAGAAATCACGGTCTGCTTGAGAAGCGTCGCCACGATCTGTGTATTGTAAACCAATTACGACGTTACCACGGTCAAAGCTTGAGCCCATAGTAAGGTCAAATGTAGTTTCGTCAGCATCACCTTGATCAGCAAGCTTACCACTAAGATTCATTTCTAGACCTTCGAAATCGTCTTTTAAGATGATGTTAACAACACCAGCTACCGCGTCAGTACCGTACACAGCAGATGCGCCGTCTTTTAGTACTTCAACTTGCTTGATCATTGATACAGGGATGGTGTTTAAATCAACAGTAGATGCTGCGCCAGTACCAGAGTTAATCATACGACGACCATTTACTAGTACTAGAGTACGTTGTGCCCCTAAACCACGAAGGTCAACACGTGCGTTACCGCCTGAACCGTTGTTAACAGCAGGATTAGTCATTGCGCCGCCTGCTGCAGTCATTTTTTGTAAAACGCTATCGATGCTTGATGCGCCCATAGCTTGAATGTCATCTGCGCCGATTAAAGTTACAGGACTAGACGTCTCCATATCGGTACGCTTAATGCGAGAACCCGTTACTTGAATTTTTTCAATTGACTTTGCTGCTTCGTCTGCAGCTAAAACTTGAACACTTGAGAACATTGGGATTGCTGCAATTACAGCTAAACCAAGAGTTGATTTTTTCATGGATGAACCCTACTTGTTGGAAATTTACCTAAATTGGTAATGCTCACTTTTATGAGAATTTTGAGTGAGCGGGAGCAACTTAGGCGCCTTTAACTGAATGAAAACTTAATGAGCGATCACGGTGCAATCAATAAAAATTAAAACGTCCCGCGAAAGGAACAAAGGTTACAGTATGTTTCATTGTTAATTAATAAAAACACTTTATAATCAACAATTAAAGACCAAGTAATCACATAAAAAACACAGCTGAAATCAAATGAGTAGAGTTTGTAATCAAATGTAATTATTACATTAATGTGCCCTAAACAGGAAAATTAACATGTTAATCACAGCTCGTTATTAAAACGGTAAAACTAGGTGTTAATTACTAACCATATTTATGCAAGTAGATTGTTTATTTAGTCTGAATTTTTTTGTTATAAGTTTTAATCATGCAAATTTTATGTGTATTGAAGGTTTAAGACGGGCTGCCAATTAAACTAAAAACGGCTATCAAAGTGGGTCCATTAGATAAATCTACATACAAATGATATAGGCGTTTTATTGCACGTATGAGCACAATTAAAAAAGTAAGCCAAGCAGAGCTTAAGTTATAAACTTGGAAGGTAAATGGGTATGTAAAGCTTTATTAAGAATGGTTATTTTATCAGATGTACTTTAATTGCAAATAACTATTAAATGTGAGGCATTTGGCTTTGCCGCTATAATTTTACAGGAATGGCGCAGTTAAAAACCACGCCTGAATAGAAAGCCTTTAATAGGTAACGTTAAAGAAATATTCAACATTTTCACTTATGCCAGTGTTTGTATCGACAGTAGTAAGAATAAGCTTCCACACCATGTTTTTTTCCGAGCAAATCCCTACCATAGTATTAGCTACCCAAACGCTGCCCTGATTTTTAAATTGTACGGGAATGTAACCCATATACATAGTTACCCCCTCCAATTTAGCCGCTGTTGTTATTGTTACACCAGTCGGTAACTGAGTGTAAATTGAAAACGGTGTCTCTGGTGATAGGGTTTCTTCGCTTAGCCAAACTTTAACTTGATTTGGAAAAATACACGGGTTGTTATTTTTACACTCTGTTTGTGATTGATTTACTTTTGGTGTTGATGTTGATGTTGATGTTGATGTTGATCCAGAAAAGTCACAACCTAGTAAGAATAGTAAAAAAGAAAGTAAACATACTCTATATATACACATGCAGGTTCTCAAAGTATCTAATGTATTAGCCCAACATTTGGGCACGTTGGTTGATTATCGGTTTTAATGAGTGAGTAAGGTACAAATCACCTCAAAAAATAGACAGCAACTTAATAAAGTTTGATTGATGTCATATTATTACGCAATTGACCTATCTTTTTAAAGCCAAAAAATTTATCATTTCAACTGCAAAAAAAACAAGTAATTCTCGAGATTATTATCTGTAACAACCATATATTGTGGGTTTTAGATAGTATACTTTGGAATAATAGTAGGTCCTACTTTTACAAGTAGGTAATTCATTTCTAAACGCATTTATTGCAGCGGAAGCCAGAAAATGAGCCAAACAGTAGCATCACAAACTGAGTACAATTATAAAGTTGTACGCCAATTCGCTATTATGACAGTGATTTGGGGCATCGTTGGCATGGGTATTGGGGTTCTGATAGCTGCCCAATTAGCTTGGCCAGCTCTTAACTTTGACACACCATGGTTAACTTACTCTCGACTTCGTCCGTTACACACGAACGCAGTAATTTTCGCATTTGGTACAAGTGCACTTTTTGCGACGTCTTATTACGTCGTACAACGTACATGTCAAACGCGCCTTCTTTCAGATAAATTAGCCGCCTTCACCTTTTGGGGTTGGCAGTTAGTGATTGTCCTAGCAGCAATTACTCTACCTATGGGTATTTCAAGTTCTAAAGAGTATGCAGAACTTGAGTGGCCTATCGATATCTTAATTGCTGTTGTTTGGGTAACGTACGCTGTTGTATTTATGGGCACTATTGCAAAACGCAAAGTAGCGCATATTTATGTAGCTAACTGGTTCTACGCTGGTTTCATTATTACTGTTGCTGTTCTACATATTGTTAACAGCATGGCAGTCCCAGTTTCATTGACTAAATCATATTCAATCTATGCAGGTGCCGTAGATGCAATGGTTCAGTGGTGGTATGGCCACAACGCAGTAGGCTTCCTTCTTACTGCTGGCTTCTTAGGTATGATGTATTACTTTGTACCAAAGCAAGCGGGTCGCCCTGTTTACTCATACCGTTTGTCGGTTGTTCACTTTTGGGCACTTATCTCTCTTTACATTTGGGCAGGTCCTCACCACCTTCACTACACTGCGCTTCCTGATTGGACGCAAAGCTTAGGTATGGTGATGTCTATTATCTTATTCGTACCGTCTTGGGGTGGTATGATCAACGGTATTATGACGCTCTCAGGTGCATGGCATAAGCTACGTACTGACCCTGTTTTACGTTTCTTAGTGGTTTCATTGTCTTTCTACGGTATGTCGACGTTTGAAGGCCCGATGATGGCAATTAAATCTGTTAATGCGTTATCGCACTACACAGATTGGACTGTAGGTCACGTTCACTCAGGTGCATTAGGTTGGGTTGCGATGATTTCTATCGGTGCTATTTACCACCTTATCCCTGCGTTATTCTCGCAAGGTCGTATGTACAGCATTAAATTAATCAATACACACTTCTGGTTACACACAGTGGGTGTTGTTTTATACATTGTTGCAATGTGGATTTCAGGTGTAATGCAAGGTCTAATGTGGCGTGCAGTTAACTCTGACGGTACATTAATGTACAGCTTTGTACAATCGTTAGAAGCCTCTCATCCTTTCTATGTTATGCGTTTCTTAGGCGGTGTATTCATCGTTACAGGTATGCTGGTTATGGCTTATAACGTTTATCGTACAGTTTCAGCGAAAAATAACTCGTTAGAACTTGATGAACAAGCGCAGTTAGCATAACGGAGTTAGATAATGAGCAATAAAAATTCACAAAACAAACACGAAATTATCGAGAAAAACATTGGCCTCATGGCCATCTTGACTGTTTTCGCAATCAGCTTCGGTGCATTAGTAGAAATTACGCCGCTAATGTTCCAAGACGATACAACCAAGCCAGTGGATGGGTTACGCCCGTTAAATGCACTAGAGTTTGAAGGTCGCGACATTTATGTGCGTGAAGGTTGTGCTAACTGTCACTCTCAAATGATCCGTCCATTTCGTGATGAAGTTGAGCGTTACGGTCACTACTCTGTAGCAGGCGAATCAGTATGGGATCACCCTTTCCTTTGGGGTTCTAAACGTACTGGCCCTGACTTAGCACGAGTAGGTAAACGTTACTCAGATGATTGGCATTATGCGCACTTAATGGATCCACGTGCCGTGGTTCCTGAGTCTAATATGCCAAGTTTCCCTTGGTTAGCAGAGAACACGCTTGATACAAGTCTGACTCTGAAAAAGCTACAAATTTTCCGTGACACGTTTGCTATTAATCCAGAAAACCCAAAACACCCGGGTCTAGGTTATGGCAGTGACGAGGAATTAATCGCTGACATTGCTAAAGTTGATGCAATGAATGACGGTAAAGGTGCAACAGAAATGCAAGCCCTTATTGCTTATTTGCAACAACTTGGCACACATTTGAAGTAGATTATTATGGACTACGGGACATACAGAGGCATTTTGACTCTGGTAATTTTAGTATTATTTATTGTGATTGTTGGATGGGCATATAGCAAGCGTAGTAAAAGTCGTTTTAAAGACGCTGCTAATGTCATATTTGAAGATGAAAAAAAACACAACAATACACTCTCTAACGAGGAAAAGGGGTCTGAGAAATGACTAGCTTTTGGAGTATATGGGTTATTGTATTAACCCTTGCATGCTTAATCATTATCTTTGGTCTACTAGTTTGGAACTTAAAAAACTATGTAGGCGTAAAAGAAGGTGAAAGCTGTGGACATGAGTTTGACGGCATTGAAGAATTAAACAATCCACTACCAAAATGGTGGACTTACATGTTCTTCGCAACCTTTGTGTGGTCTGTTTATTACTTAGCAGCCTACCCAGGTTTAGGTAACTGGGAAGGTTTAGCAAAATGGACAAGCTCAAACCAAGGTATTACCTCTTTAACTGAATCGAAAGAAGCAGTCATTGAAGCTAAAGAAGATGGCCGTTTTGTAAAGCTAGATGCTGAATACCGCACTGCTGAAGAACGTTTTGGTCCTATTTTTAATGAATTGGCTCAAATACCTGTTCTAGATTTAGTAGAGTCTAAATTTGCTGGTGATGCAGCACAGCAAGTTGCGCTAGAAAACGGCACTACGCATGAGCAAACGCAAGGTCAACTCGCTGTTGAAATTGGTCAACGTTTGTTCTCACAAAACTGTGCACAATGTCATGGCTCTGATGCTCGTGGTGGTACTGGCTTCCCTAACCTTACTGACAACGATTGGTTGTACGGTGGTTCTCCTGACAAGATCAGAGAAACATTACTTTTAGGTCGTGTTGCAGCAATGCCACCTTGGGGTGATGCATTAGGTGAGCAAGGCGTTAAAGAAATGACGGCTTACGTACTTAGCCTATCTGGCCGTACTGTTAACCAAAAAGATGCCGATGCAGGTAAAGCAAAATTTGCTATGTGTGCTGCGTGTCATGGTCCAGATGGTAAAGGTTCAGTTGCCCATAACCTACCGTTTGGTGCACCAAACTTAACTGATAACATTTGGTTATACGGTGGCTCTCAACGCGCTGTTGAAGAAACACTTAACCATGGCCGTGCTGGTGTAATGCCTGCATGGAAAGAGATTTTAGGCGAAGATAAAATTCACCTATTAACTGCTTACGTTTACAGCTTATCGCAAGATAAATGACGATAAAGTTAACAAAACGTTTCAGTTTTAATCTTTTTATTTCAGTAGATTAATTCAGATCAAAAAAGCCTCCACTCGGAGGCTTTTTTTTAGTCTTTTCATTCTATTTATTATAATATAGCCGCACATTAATTAATTTTAGAGCGACTATGCAACCGACTCCGTGGTATAAAAATTTTTGGCCTTGGTTTTTAATCTTCTTTCCTTTAGCTGCAATTATTGGCTGCATTAGTTTATTTATTACAGCCATTGGTAACGGCCCAGATATGGTTGTAGATGATTACTATAAAAAAGGCAAAGCAATCAACTTAGAACTCGTTAAGTTTGATAAAGCAAAAGCGTTGTATTTACATGGCGACCTAAATGTATCAGATAAGCGTGTAAGCTTTAAATTTACCAAAGGCGATACCAGTAATATACACGCATTAAGATTGTCGTTTTTTCACCGAACTATAAAAGCACAAGATTTTGAAGCTACCCTCACTCCAAATGCTAATCAAGAGTTCACTGCATTATTAGAAAGCTATACACCAGGGGCATATTCGGTATTTATTGAACCCGTTGATAACAGTTGGAAAATGAAAGAAAACGTTAGTTTACCAACCACCGCCACCGTTTTAGTGACTCCTAACTATAAGTAGTATTTAGTATGTCTAAAAATTGCTTTCATTGTCTTGAAAGTGTGCCTGCTGGATTTAGCGCACATGTTGTTATAGACAATACCGCTGAGCCAATGTGTTGCATTGGCTGCCAAGCTGTTGCACAAAATATCATTGACCAAGGGATGACCGACTACTACAAATATCGCACTGTTAGTGCCGGTAAAGTAGAGCAACTCGTCCCTGAACAGCTCGCTTTTATTAAAAGCTATGACAATGAAGATGTTCAAGATGAGTTTATCAGTACGCATAACGACAACTCTGAGGTGCTTCTCAGTGTTGAGGGCATTACCTGCGCCGCCTGTGCCTGGCTTATTGAAAAGCAATTACTTAACCTTAAATCGGTAAAGCGCGTTGATGTAAACACCTCAACAAATCGCGCTATGATACAATGGGATAAAAGCGCAACCCCTTTAAGTGAGCTAATCACCTCACTGGCTGAAATAGGCTACAAAGCCTATCCATTCCAATCAGATTTAGAAGCCCAGCAAAAACAACAAACAGCCAAAGCGTATATTCGCCGCCTCGGCGTGGCAGGCTTAATGACCATGCAAGTGATGATGTTTGCCTTTGCTATGTACTTTGGCATGTTCTCTGGGATGGACAGTAATTTTGAACAGTACTTTAGATGGATCAGCTTGATCCTTGCAACGCCCGTAATTTTATACAGTGCCCTGCCCTTTCTAAGTAACGCAATTAACGGCTTAAAAGCAAAACAACTGAATATGGATTTACCGGTATCATTGGCGATTTTTGGTGCCTATGGTGCAAGCTGTTACGCCACGGTAATGGAAGTCGGTGAAGTTTACTTTGAATCTATTTGTATGTTTACCTTTTTACTCTTATTAGGTAAATACTTAGAATTTAGAGCGCGTTTAAAGGCCAGTGAATTTACAGCCAACTTACAAAAGCTACTGCCTCTGACTGCCCGTACACTCGATGAAAACGGCAAAGAGCACATAATTGCCGCTAAAAAGCTCAAGCTTAACGATATCGTTTTAATAAAAGCAGGCGAAACTATCCCTGCCGATGGCATCTTAGTCAAAGGCAGCACCAGTGTTGATGAGTCTATGATGACTGGTGAACATCAGCCAGTACGAAAGTATATTGATCATAACGTATATGCGGGCACGGTTAATCATGATGGTATTATTGAAATAAAAATCAATAAGCTGGGCCAAAATACCCTGCTTAATCAAATTATTCGCCTGCAACATAATGCCCTAACAAAACGCCCACGGTTAGTAGAAATTACCGACAAAGTAGCGCAGTGGTTTGTCGCGGTATTACTGGTATTTGCCTCTCTAACCGCCATTGGCTGGTATCAAATTGACCCTGATGTTGCTTTTTGGATCACTATATCGGTGTTAGTGGCCACCTGCCCGTGCGCATTAAGTTTAGCTATTCCAACCGCGTTAACCTGTGCTGTGGCTACCTTAACTCGTAAAGGAATATTAATTAAGCAAGCACATGTGTTAGAAACCCTATCAAAGCTTACTTTAGTTGCTTTTGATAAAACAGGTACGCTTACGCAAGGTAAATTTAGCCTCGACGTTGTTGACATACTTGATGATAACTACAGCAAAGAGCAAATTCTTGATATTGCAGCACAGCTTGAGAGCTATTCTGAGCATCCTATTGCTAGTGCCTTTAAAGAGTTTAAAGGTCAGCGTAAATTTGACGGTGTACAACTCCATCCCGGGGTTGGGATCAGTGCTCAATACGATAATACGCATTACGCCATTGGTAAAAGTGGCTGGTTTGATACCAAAAAAACCAATGCGCAAGCTACCCTTTACATAAACAAGCAACCTGTTGCACGCTTTTACTTTATTGATAAAGTAAAAACAGATGCCGATAAACTCATTAACTCGTTAAAAGCTGCCAATCTAAGTTGTCATATGCTAACAGGTGACGCCTCAGCTGCCGGTGCCAAGGTGGCTAAAAAATTAAAGCTTGATTCAGTACAATCCAATTGTAGTCCAAAAGATAAACAAGTCGCAGTTGAACGCTGGTCAACTCAAGGTGAAGTTGTTGCTATGGTTGGCGATGGCGTAAACGACAGCCCAGTCTTTGCCAGCGCCCATTTATCTATCGCCATGGAAACCGGTGCCGATATATCTAAAAACAGTGCTGATGTTGTATTGCTTAACAGTGATTTAGCCTCTATTGATCATTTGTTGACGATTGCTAAGCAAACACGGCGTATAATTAAGCAAAACCTAGCGCTTTCTTTATTATATAATGGCTCTATATTGCCGCTTGCTGCTATGGGTTTAGTTGCGCCTTGGATGGCGGTAATTGGTATGTCTGCCAGCTCTATTATTGTGATATGTAATTCACTAAGGCTATTAAAGTTATGAGCATAATTTATATTTTAGTTCCTATCGCTATCTTGTTTGTACTAATTGCCATTGGCGTGTTTTTTTGGGCAGTAAAAGGCGAGCAATTCTCTGATTTAAACAAGCAAGGCCACAGTATTTTGTTTGAAGACGATAAAGAGCAACACAATAAAAGTAATGATTGACCCGATTTTTGTTAGTGCTTTTTTAATGGGGTTGATTGGCAGTGGCCATTGCATTGCTATGTGCGGCGGCATTGCCAGCTCATTACAGTTAGCCAGTAACAAGCGCCAAACTTGGTTATACTCTCTAGCCTATAATAGCGGTAGAGCGCTAAGTTATATGCTAGCTGGTGCCCTTGTTGCCGGTATTAGTAGTCAATTTGCCACACAAAACTCGGCCTTTGCGCTGTTTTTATCATTTTTAGCGGGCGTGTTTATGTTACTGGTCGGCGTTTATATCATGCGCTTAGCCGCGACATTACAATGGCTCGAAAAACTTGGCAAAACCCTCATTTGGCAGCACTTAATTAAACTAAATAAATATTTAATGCCCATTGATTCCCCACTAAAAGCGCTTGGTTATGGCGCGCTATGGGGCTGGTTACCGTGCGGCTTAGTATATTCTGCGCTCACATGGGCGATGACCAGTGGCACTGCCATAAATGGTGCTCTGGTTATGCTAGCATTTGCCCTAGGGACGTTCCCTGCCATGATCACCTTAGGTGTGGCAGCACAAAAGCTCAATACGCTTTTTAATCACCCTTGGACGCGAATAATATTAGGCAGTGTTATCATTTGGTATGGTATCTACCTTCTGATCATTGCAACAGACAAGCTAGTGCATTAACATTGGTAAACGTTGTGCATAAAAATTTAACGGATTGAACTTATGGATTTTTCTCAAAGTCGTGCTAAAGGTAATTGTGCCATTAGCTGTAATAACTGCAGTATTAGCCAGTTATGTTTACCATTTTCTTTAAATGGCCAAGAAATGGATAAACTTGATGAGATCATTGAGCGAAAAAAACCATTACACAAGGGTGACTACTTATTTGAATCGGGCGCACCTTTAAATGCAATTTATGCAGTTCGTTCGGGGTCGTTTAAGTCGTATACCTTGTCAGAGCAAGGCGATGAACAAATTACAGGCTTTCATTTAGCGGGCGACCTTGTTGGTTTTGACGCCATCAATAAAATGCAACATCAAAGTTTTTCTCAAGCACTAGAAACCTCAATGGTATGTGAAATTCCCTTTGTAACTCTTGACGAACTAGCCGGTAAACTGCCTAAATTGCGCCAACAAATAATGCGTTTAATGAGTAGCGAAATAACCTACGATCAAGAAATGCTACTATTACTTAATAAAAAGTCTGCTGAAGAACGTCTTGCTAGCTTTATTTATAACTTATCAGAGCGTTTTGGTGAGCGTGGTTTTTCACGTAAAGAATTTAGATTTACTATGACTCGCGGCGAAATTGGTAACTACTTAGGTTTAACAGTAGAAACTATCAGCCGTTTATTAAGCCGTTTTCAAAAAGCCGACTTAATTAAAGTAGAAGGTAAATTTATTACTATTTTAGATAATGACGCTTTAGCCAAAACGGCTGCGATTGTTAAGCCTCGTTAATAATCGCTTCTCATTTTAAAATTAATCCTACCCTGAATTGGAGCGTAATTATTGCAATTATGCTCTATCTCTACTAACACTTTGAGTAGAGGTATTAACCATTCACTTTTAATAGTCGATGAATGAATTGTCTGGCTCATTTTTTAATATAAAAGCAACTACGTCCTATTAAATTCTTACATAGAAGGACAATCTTATGCCTAATTATTTATTTCTATTTATCACTCTTTCTTTAAGTATTTTATTTAGTAGCCAAGCATCGAGCTCAATGATCCCCGATGATGGCATTGATGACTCACAAGCACTAAAAGACTTGATTTTAAACACTGCAGAAAGTTCTGAGCTTAAAATAGACAAGCCTGGAGTTTACGATATATGTTCAGCTATTATCGTCAGAAACCTTAGTAACATTACTATCACCGCTAATGCTGGCGTTACACTAAAAAAGTGTGACCAATTTGAAGGAGAGTATATTTTATCCTTTTATAATTCACGCTCTATAGAAATTAATGGTTTTATTTTTAGAGGGTTAACCACAGACAAAATTAATTATGTTTGGGGTGAGCAAGGTATCCTTTTTGCAGGCTCCGAAGATATTTTAATTAAACATAATCATTTTTATGATTTTGGCGATGCGGCTATAAGAGCAACATCTTCACACTTATCATCCCACGATACGAATATAAATTCTTTCAGAATTGATATTCGTAATAATTACTTTGAAAATGTTACACAAGTAACAACTACTCACCCGTGGAATAATAACTATGGAGGTACGCATGATATTACAGTTGAAAATAATATTTTTGAGGGATTAAAAGGATCATTGAAATTTGCCACGGTTAAACCTGTATCAAAGGCCCTAGTAAGATATAACACTTTCAAAAACACTAAAGGCACAGCTATAGAAATTACTTATTACTCTAACGTAAAAATCATTGCTAATACCTTTCTAGACAGTGATAAGTTTATCCTCAATGCTTACCCAAACAAACCAAAAAGTGTAACGGAGCCTTTTAATTGGGGAAGTATTTATTTTACTCACAACACTATTTTACGCTCTAAGGGAGGCATTAGAATACAGTCAGATGTAACCGGCGAGCTAATAGATGACAAATACGTAAGAGGTATTTATATCAATAACAATCACTTTATTGACGTTGATATGACTGTTTATCCTGAAAAGAAATATTGGTATCTTATTAACTTATTCAGTAGAGGTGGAAAGAGTTATCTGTTTTCTACCATTAAAGATAACGTTTATAACTTACTACCTGAAGTAGGCTTTGTGAAAAAAACGAGTGGATTCACTGTAGAAGACAACACTTTAATAAAACCTGAGAATAATTAAATTTTTATAAAGCCGTACATGCTTTTATACAAGATAAAGAGTTTTAAAATTAGAGAAACTTTATTTCTTGATATAGAACAAGAATATTAGTGCTACCCCTTTAACTGTTGTGTATTTGCGTTACACTCAAGGTATAACTGTTAAGTGAACGGAGTAGCACAATGGAAACGATTAAACGTATTATCGCGGTTATTGACCCAACTAAAGACGATCAAAATGCCCTCGCGCGCTCAATAGATTTAGCCAAAAAATCAGGGGCTAGCATTACCGCCTTTATGACGGTATACGATTTCTCTTACGAAATGACTACTATGCTCTCTGGTGATGAACGTGAAGCAATGCGCAAAGCGGTGTTAAAAGATCGCGAACTATGGTTAAAAGATCTTGTCTCTCCTTATCAAAACATTAATATTAATACCCAAGTCATTTGGCATAACCGCCCTTACGAAGCCATTATTAATACCGTTATTAATGATAAATATGACCTAGTGATCAAAGGTACTCATCAGCATGGTGCGCTTAAAGCGGTTATTTTCACGCCAACAGACTGGCACTTAGTCAGAAAATGCCCAACCCCTGTATTATTTGTGAAAGATATGGCGTGGCCAGCACATGGGAATATTTTAGCGGCTGTTAATGCAGTCAGTGAAAATGATCAGCACCTGTCACTTAATAAACGCATAATTAAAGATGCACAATTTTTATGTGAACTGGCTAATGCTAAACTTAACTTAGTCAATGCATACCCTGCTACACCGGTTAATATAGCCATAGAGATCCCTGAGTTTAACCCAGGGTTATATAACGAATCAGTTAAAAAACATCATATTGAATCAACCAATGAACTCGCTAATGAGTTTAACCTAACCTCTGATCAATGCTTTATTGAAGAGGGATTGCCAGAAGATGTGATACCGGATGTTGCAAAACGCTTAAACAGCGAATTAGTGGTTATTGGCACGGTCGGACGGACTGGCTTAAGCGCTGCCTTAGTAGGCAACACTGCTGAGCATGTTATTGACAGCCTTGATTGTGATGTACTTGCACTTAAACCTGATGGGTACGTAAGCCCGCTCGCAGAAAGTTAGCGTTTGCAGTAGCTCCCATATTACATATGGCATATAATACGCCCCTTTATTTTTAGCAATTAATTTTGCCGTACTATTTATAAGGGGGCGTAGTGTCTCATTCTGCTCAAGCCAAAGCTCAATACAACTTAAATAAGCTTCAAAAGCGTTTACGCCGCCTCACAGGTCAAGCTGTCATGGACTTTAACATGATTGAAGAAGGCGACCGCATTATGGTGTGCTTATCGGGTGGCAAAGACAGCTACACTATGCTCGACATGTTGCAACATTTACAACGTGTTGCACCTATCAAATTTGATTTATTTGCAGTAAATCTCGACCAAAAACAACCTGGTTTTCCTGAGCATGTGCTTCCTGAGTATCTTGATAATTTAAATATTGAATACAAAATTGTAGAAGAAGATACCTACAGTATTGTTACTGATATTATTCCTGAGGGTAAAACAACCTGCTCGCTTTGCTCTCGCTTGCGCCGTGGTATTTTATATCGCACGGCTAAAGAGTTAGGTGCGACTAAAATTGCACTGGGCCATCACCGCGATGACATGATAGAAACCTTGTTTTTAAATATGTTTTATGGCGGAAAACTAAAAAGTATGCCGGCTAAACTAATGAGCGATAACGGTGAGCATATGGTTATTCGCCCATTGGCTTATTGTAAAGAAGCCGATATAAGCAAATATGCGTTCAGCCAAGACTACCCTATTATTCCGTGTAATTTATGTGGCTCACAAGAAAACTTACAGCGTAAACACACTAAAAATATGCTGGAGCAATGGAATAAAGAGCACCCAGGTCGTGTAGAGAGTATTTTCACCGCCATGCAAAACGTTGTGCCTTCACACTTAGCTGATAATCAATTATTTGATTTTACCAACTTGCAAACGGGTGACGTTATTGATGGGGGCGATATCGCGCTCGATAAACCAGATATTCCAAAAGCGCCAGTTAATCATGAACAAAATGAAACAAATCAAGCCGATGTGGTCACCATTAATTTAAGCTAATTTTTAAGGGTTTGCAGTAATGCAAACCCTTCACTTTGTTCTATGCTGCTACTGACCAGCAGCTAATCCTTGTAAAAACTCTAAACTCTGCATTTCTTGTTTGTTTGCCTGATAAGGCAACTGTTGTAAGCTGTCGTAAGCAAAATCATCAATAGTAAACTCGCTAATTTCACTTTCACCAAAACTGTTAAGCTCACCTGGGCTTGGCGACATACGTTCAATAACAAAGTCCCTCAACCGTAAGTCATTCGTTTGCTTGGGCAAAACAGACCAATGCGCTTTAAAGTCAATTTGCTGACTGCCCTCATTTAAACGTGCTTTAGCAACTAAATGTGCTAATGGCGAGGTGCCACTGTATAAGTTAGCTCTTAAACGGTAGAAGCCACTTTTTATAACTGTTAAATTGGCCGGTACTATCATGTTTTCATTACGTGTATAGGCGTTTTCAAAACCAGTTAAGGTTGCACTAGGCGGCATATAATGTATTTGTGCCACCACCGGGACTATTTTACCCGCGATATCGGCTTCAACTAATAATTGTAAATTACGTGGATAGTCTTCTTCACCTTTAAATATCATTGCCAGCTCGTTTTGACAAGCCACACCGCTTTGCGTTTTTAGCGACTTTTTGGTGTCTGTATCACTGAGTGTTACTACCACCTTACCTAAATTTGGGGCACTTACGGTTAGCTCTATAGCTTGTGGATACACATACCGATATTTAGACAAGCTCACTGTTAACTCCCCGCCTTGCTCACCCACTGGGCTGCTAACAGGAAAGAACTGATTTGGCTTAGTCTTCATCAAATGCTGACTGAGTTACTGAGCTGGTTTTTGTTGTTGCCTTTGTCACAGGTTGGCTTAGCGTGCGCTGCTGAGCAGGAGGTGCCGATATCGGCTTTTTATCATTGAGAGGGGCTGGTTGCCGAATCCGCTGGTGCAAAAGCCGATGTGCATATAGATCACGGCTACCCTGTCACAGTAAACAATGTAGCACTCACCCAAAAAATGACCCCAACGCTTGTCCGTATTGCTGGTGCTGACAATATTATTACCACCGATTTAATTACCGGCGCAGAAGACTTTAGCTACTATGCGCTTGAAACCCCCGGGCTGTTTTACTTTTTAGGCGTCACTCCAAAAGATCAAAACGCTAAAACAGCAGCAAGTAATCATTCACCTTAGTTTTATGTTGACGAAAATGCCTTACAACTTAGCGTAGAATCACTATCACAACTGGTTGTTGGCTACTTACAATAACAACTCAACATAACAAACACAGGGCTAATAACCCTGTGCTTGTTTTATTAGAGAGTGTTATTCAGCTAATATAAATCCCCTTTCGCTTACCTTTAATTATAAATTCTCAAATTGGAAAGGACGCCTTAGTGACAGCAGAATATTTTAATTTTTTAAGCCTTATTGGCGTGGCATTCTTTGCAATTTCAGGTGCGTTATTAGGCCATGATAAAGATATTGGCGGATTTGGAGTGGTGGTTGTTGGCTCAGTCACTGCGCTTGGCGGTGGCACGCTCAGAGACATACTTCTTAACCAACCCGTTTTTTGGATAGCCAACCCCGATTTTTTATATGTCACCTATGTGGCTATTTTTGTCACTGTTATGTTTATTAGCCACTTACCCGATGTGTCTAACTATTACATGTTGTTGGTTGATGCAATTGGTATGGCTATTTTTAATGTGGTCGGTATCGAAAAAGCATTAATTGAAGGCACCACCATGATGGTTGCACTTACAATGGGCATGACTACGGGGATATTTGGTGGCTTAATACGCGACGTGATCTGTCGAGAAGTGCCGTTGGTGATGCGAGAAGAGCTCTACTCCACCGCCTGTTTTGCAGGAGGCTTGACCTATGCAGCGCTATTTTTATTAGAAGCCCCTTATTTATGGTGCATTCTTGGTTCGCTGTTGGTCAGTGTTTTTTTAAGATTGGGCGCGCTCCATTTTGGCTGGCAGCCCAATCTATTTAGAAAAAGAACACCAAAAATAAACGATTAGTATAAGCATTGCGTTACACTAATCGCTCATAGAGTCCTGATGCCCGTGACACACTTTTACCCATCGCCAGTTGCAGCACTTTTTTATCTGCTACCAGCTCAAAGGTCTGCTTTGCACGGGTAATACCGGTATACACTAATTGCCGGTTAATACCGACGCTTGCTTGTTTAAGTGGTGGCAATACCATAGCAGTGTAACTAAACTCTGAGCCTTGCGATTTATGAATGGTCATAACATACACTTTATCGTGCGCTGGGAGTCGTGCAGGTGAAAATGCACGTTCATTACCCTGCTCATCAATAAACAGTGCTTTGAGTTGGCCACTGTCATCAGGCATCAAAATACCTATATCGCCGTTAAAAAGTTTAAGTTGATAATCGTTTTGGCTAATCATAATAGGCATACCCGTGTAATGTCGCTGATTGGGGTTAACGCTAATTAACCCTTGCTGTTGCAATACACGCTCAATACGCTGATTTAAACTATTAACGCCGTAATCGCCCTCACGCACTGCTGCAAGTAATTGATAGCGGGCAAAAGCCTCATGCACTTTGGCAACACTCGCTCCTTGGGCAATCAGTGTTAAATAATCACCGTAGTGACTTGCCGCGCTGTTTATAAGCTTTTCAATCGGGGTAGAGACAAAATCGTAGTCTAAAATAACATCGCTAAAATGCCCTTGCGTACTGTGTTGTTCAACATAATTTAATATTCCTCGATCATTGGTATTAACAGCCAAAGCCAACTGGCCTATACCACTTTGGGCATCAAAGCGATAACTATGTTGTAAAAAGGCAATGCAATCAGCCAATTTAAACTCACTCTGAGTTTGCACGTCAAGTTTAGCGGTGCCATTAAAACACACCTTATTTAATTGCTCACAGCGTGCTTTTGAATACTGCGGTGTTTGCCCAAGCACTAAACCTTGGCATAAATCACTCATTACACTGCCGGTATCAACCGAGGCGAGTTGGTCCTTATCGCCAAGTAAAATCAATCGGGCATGCGCTGGTAGAGCCTCAATTAATTTGGCCATGAGCGATAAATCGACCATACTGGCCTCATCAATAATCAATACATCAACATGCAACGGATTGCTTTTATCGTGCCTGAATTTATTGGTAAATGGCTTAACTCCTAACAAACGATGAATAGTTTGCGCACTTTGCGGGATCAACGCATTAATATCAGCCGGTATTTCTGTGAGCTTATTTTTAGCCCCTAAAATTGACTCTGTTAGTCGTGCCGCTGCTTTACCGGTCGGTGCCACTAATTTTATGCTCAATGGTGCAGCCTGATATAACGACTGTAAAATGGCTAACAGCTTTGTCACCGTGGTGGTTTTACCTGTGCCAGGGCCACCGGTGATCACACTAAAGCCCTTTGTTGCAGCAATGGCACAAGCGACCTTTTGCCAATCAATATCAAGCGTTGGATCATCAGGAAAGTAGCGAGTTAATAACTCAGTAAGGACTTCATCATCAATATTGAGTTGTCGCTCACTCATTGCCAGTAATCGTTGCGCTAAGGTTTGCTCATACCCTGCTAAACGGGAAAAATACAACCGCTGATTAAACAATTGCAGCGGCTTGTGATCCCCCACACTGTTATGCGCGTGTAAGTAATTTATTGCCGCCTCAGTCGTAAAATCGTCACTAAATGGGGTGAGAGTGTCAGGTACGGTACCTTCTAACTTAGTAAAGTCGCTTTGGCGTAAATTAAACGGATTAGCCCAATCAACCTCTGTTAGAGTTAAACAACTATGCTGGCTTTGCTGCGATAAACACAGCATTAAAATAATATAAAATAGTTCGTCATAATCATGTTCAGTATTGTTACCACTGACTAATTCAGCCAGCTTTACATCCACAACACGTACGCGGTGCTGCTCAGTTAAATAGCTAAGCAGCGGCACAACTTTAGGTGTTTGAGTTACAGAGTCCGCTAGTTGTTCATTGAGTAACGCCGACTCATCAACAGGCGCGTTGTCAAAGTCATCAAACAAACCGGGTTGTTGGTTTAAATCACTCATAGCATCGCTCCTTGGCTAAACAAACCATCTAAAATAATAACTTGCTCTGCACTTAACTGTTTAAAGTACACCCCTTCACCCGCTGGCATACCGCGTAAAAAGGTATAATACACGCCGCCTAAATGCGTCTCTATGGCATAATCAGGAATACGCTGTTTAAGCAATCGATGCAGCGCTACGGTATAAATTAAATACTGTAAATGGTACTGGTGGCTGGTCATGGCTTGCTCAAGCTGCTCTGGCTCATAATCTGCGGGGGTACTGCCCAAATAATTCGATTTATAATCTAAAATATAATACTTGCCTTGGTAACAAAAAATTAAATCTATAAAGCCTTTTAGTAAGCCTTTTACATGGGCAAATTCAAGTTTGCTTTGGCTAAAACCAAAGTGTTTAATCAGCATTTCGTTGAGTTTAGGCGCACTTAGGCTAGCAAGCGGTAAGTTAAACTCCATTTCAACAAGACAATCTCTCGGTGATAATTGACTCAAGCTTAAATTATTTTCACTATTTAACGGGCAATTAAGCGCATCGAGTATCCATTGTTCGGTTATTGGCTGCCATTGTTCACTAATATGGTATTTTTCAAAAGCACGTTTAATTACTGCCGATAAGTTTTGCTCTGGATTTGAGGGGTGAACAAGCGGGCTGGTAAAATCAAGTTGCTCGAATATTTCGTGTAAGCAACTTCCTGGTTTTGCACCTTTTGGAAAACTATACGGTGAGAGAAGTTCATCTTGTTGCACCGCAAACTCATCTCTTTGATGATCTTCATCGCTGCGCCCAGGTGCCAGTTGGTCAGTATGCTTTTTAAAGCTTAAGGCACTAAAACTGGTTGCCCGCCAATCGCGTTCAATCTGCGTGGTTACAGTATTAATACTCAGCGCCTGCTTTTTAACGTGTTCATTATTAAAGCGAAGTATGCCCTGCTCGAGTAATTCACCCGAGGTAAATTGCAGATATTCCATCGAATCATTGGCATCACAAAACTCACTTAAATGAGTGCGCCACATTTGGCTGCTGGTTAACGCCAACCCTGAGAACAACACATGCCCAAGCGCACTACTTTGAATCGCTAAGCGGCTACTTTGCCCTTGCCCGATATTATATACACCCAAGGCACAAAAATGCACTGCACGGGTCAATGCGACATACAATAGGCGTAAATCTTCGGCTAGGCGCTCTTGCTCTGCTTGTTGCAAGGCGTCTTCGCCTTTACTTAAATCAAAAATTAACTTGCCGTTATGGTGATAAAGCGCGTCTTTAGTTTCACGATAGCCACTGGCAAAGGGCATAAATACCAATGGATATTCAAGTCCCTTTGAGGCATGCATAGTGACAATTTTAACCAAGTTTGCGTCGCTCTCTAAACGTACTTGCACTGTTTCGCCATCTTGCTGGCTCACCTTTTGCGCAAACCAACGCAACAAACGAAGTGTCCCTTCAAGCTCTATTTGTTTTTGCTGCAGTATTTCGCCAAGGTGTCTAAAATCGGTAAGCCAACGCTCTACGTTATAGCCCAAGCCTTGCCATTTGGCACTGAGTTGATTATGACTCAGTAAGCGCTCAAGCATCGCCATTGCCCCTTGCTTATGCCAAATATGGCTAAGTTGGGCAAAAAAGTTTAAGTGTTCTTGCCATGCATTTTCATCATCGGCCAAAGCAAAAATATCGTTATAACTTAAACAGAATAATGGCCCTGCGAGCACACCACGTAGAAGCGACTCGTCGTACTGGCCGTGCAATGCGGTTAAAAAGTTGAGTAAATGGTGACTTAGCTCTTGGCTAAATACACTATCACGAGACAAATACACGCTGGCAATATTGGCTTTGCTCAAGGCCTGCTTCATTATTTGCGCTTCAACGCGGTCGCGCACCAAAATACAAATATCAGCAGCGCTTACCGGCGTACTGCCAATACAGGCTATTCCTTGGTTTGCCTGCTCAAGTAAAGTAACTATTTTATTAGCAAAATGGGTGGCTAAATGTGCTTGCCCTAAGCCTTTACTCGTCGGTTTGCCTTTTTCATCGCCGGCTTCATCCACAAACACATTAAATTCAAAGGCGGTGGCCGGTTTGCCATCAATTAAAAATGTATCTTCGGCTTTTTTACCCTTGGCTTTCACTTTATTAAAAGGAATGGCATCGTTATAAATAAAGCTGTTGTCGTATTTACCAAACAAGCTATTTACGCTGTTGACGATATCACTGCTGGAGCGAAAATTAGTGCCCAATGTAAATTGTTGCGACTGCTCTACGGCCTCTTTGGCACCAATGTAGGTAAATATATCTGCGCCCCTAAAGCCATAAATAGCTTGTTTGGGATCGCCTATCATGGCTAAAGTGGTATTGCTTTGAGCATAAATTTTACTAAAAATACCGTACTGAATAGGGTCGGTGTCTTGAAACTCATCAATCATTGCCACCGGAAATAACTGCGCAATTTTTTGCGACAATACGTCACCCTGCTCACTATTAAGGGCTGTATGTAAATTAGTGAGTAGGTCATCAGGGGTGATCACGCTTTGTTCTTGTTTGCGTTTAACTATGGCCGCTTTTACCCAGCTCGCCGCATATTGCACTATCGCAATTTTTAGCCCTTGTTTAATGGTATTGTTAAGTGCGGCTAAGGCATCGAATTGGCTAATAAGTGGATGTGTCAGTAATGTGCCATTTTTTTTATAATTAGCGGTATTACTTAAATTCTCGCTGCTCCAAACCTCAAACGAATATTTGTTAGTACCAAATTCAAAAAAGTCATCATTGCCTAAGCAAAATGCTTCAAGCGCCGCTAAACTGCCTTTTCGCCCGGGTGTTTTTGAGCCACTTAAATCGGATGCTTTAACAGCACCAATAAACTCTTGCTCTAGGCACGTTTTTTTAAAAGCGGGTATAAGCTCTAAATATTCATCTCGCGCTTGCCACACATCCTCTAAATTTATTTGCGGCGTTATTTCGGCGTTAGCTTTATTTAAAATACTGCTTACTTGGCTAAATAATGATTCAGGTGCGGCAAACACCTCTAAAATCGCATCTGTTTTTTGCTTATTAAGCGGGTAGACAAACGCGCGCCAAAAATCTTTTATGGTCTCAAGCAGTATCTCGCGCTCATCTAAAATAAACTCTAAGTTAAACGCGACCCCCGACTCAAACGCATGTTGTTTTAGCATCCGCTGACAAAAACCATGAATGGTAAAAATAGCCGCCTCATCCATTGATTTAGCTGCTGCATCGAGTAAGTCAAACGCACGATGTTTATCATCTACTGCGGCTATTATACCTTCTATTAATTCATCGTTTGGCTGTTGCCCCAATAAGGCATCGCGCGCGGCAATAATACGGCTGCGTACCCGGTCTTTAATTTCTTGTGTTGCAGCATCGGTAAAGGTAACCACCAAAATTTGCTCAACACTCAATGGCGTACTCAGCTCACCGGGTATTTGCATGCCTAATAAATAGCGTAAATACAAACCCGTGATCGTGTAGGTTTTACCTGTACCCGCACTGGCTTCTATCAAACTTTGGCCTGATAAAGGCATAGTGAGTGGGTTAAGCGCTTGCATAGTCACTCTCCTTGGCATGCTCAAATAACGGGGCGAGTAATTTTTCGCTCCACTTAATAAACTCCTCTTGGCAATCATTGAGCGATTGCACCGTTAAACGAATATACGGATTTTCCCCTTCGCCTCGGCCAATATACTGTGGGCTAAATTTACTGTTAGCTTTTGCCATGTCGCCACCGCTTTTCACGTATTCATAACCGCTCACCGGAAAAAACGCCACCGGCGCATTTCGCAGTGCTTTGTATAGTTCAAACCAATCTGCAAGCAGCAAGTCAGCATTGGCTTTGCTCATAGGGGCAAAGCTAATTTGTTTATCTAAACCCAGTAATAAGGTTTCAACCTCTTGTTGCATGCTTTGAGCTGCCAGGTGATAAAGAAAGCCTTTTATTAAATCTTTGGCTTTAATACTGGCACTGCGGTAAAACACTTGTTTTTGCATATACACATGGTTAAGCCAGCCTTCAATGGTGGTATTTTCAAGCGCAAGTAACACTTCTATCGGTTCGCTTTTACCGGCTTTTATTTGCTCTTTTACTTGCCCTGCAAGCGCATCAACTCGGTGCTGCATACCCTCATAAATTAAGCTGCCAACATTGGCTTGGGGCAACTCACCGCGCTGCAGTATTTGCTCGGTACTGAGCGGCGTATTGTTAATGTTTGCTTCAAGTATTTCGTCAAGGTAAAAATAACGGCGCAGCGCATCTAAGCTAAACGGTTCTTCGTCTTTCGCTATATCGTTAAATTGCGGCAAGCGTAACCCTAAGCTTTGCTGATAAAAGCTCTCTTGGGCATGGCATACACTACGAATAAACACATCAAGATCAAGTAGCTCTGGGGGCGTTACATCAAGCGCAGTGATTGCTTTTGGCTCAATAGCCTCGCTAGGCAGCCAAATTGGGTTATAGCTGTGATTATTTACTCCCGCCTGTTCATCGCTAGGAGCTGAGTAATACAGGCTATTAAAAGGCTGCAAATGCTGCTGCGTAATAAGGCATTCAGGCAAGGGTTTATCACTGGGTTCGCTAAGTTTAAAACTGCGTCCAATGTATTCTAAAAGCTCACTTACTAGAGTTGATGGCATGCGCGGCTGGTTGTCAAAACACGAGCGGCCAATGTAGCTCATATATAAATTATCTCGGGCACTAAGAAGTGCTTCTAAAAAGAGGTAACGGTCATCGAGTTTACGTGAACGGTCACCTTTTTGCTTTTTAGAATAAGGTACTAAGTCAAAACCGATAGGCTGCACGGTACGTGGGTAATCGGCATCGTTCAAGCCTAGCATACACACCACCTTAAACGGCACGGCGCGCATTGGCATTAACGTACAAAAGTTCACTTGTCCTACTAAAAAGCGCTGACCTACACCTTTTTCTTGTATACCTTGCTTGATTAGATAGCTCACTATGAGCTGCGAAACGGCTTTACTGTAGTCGCCGTTGTCGTGGTGCTTCGCAATGTCTTCGAGCACCTTTTGCAGCACTAATAAATCCCAGCTGTCGTCGCTTTCACTCTCGTAAATAGCATTGAGTAGCTCACTTAATATATGGGCTTTATTAGAAAGCGTATCATCAGGGGTGAGTTTCGCTTTAAAGTCTTGAAGCACATCAATAAAATGCACCAGCTTATTGAGAGTATCAAGCGCCATACCTTCTACTTCATCGGCGCTGTAAATACCATTAAATGGGCACTGTTCGTCGCGCATGGCAATCCCCAGTAATAAACGGTTTAAGCCATGTTGCCAGGTATTTAAATCAATGGCGGGTAAATCAAAGCTTTGTTTATGCTCAGCGTTTATACCCCACTTTACCCCTACTCGCTCAAGCCAATAATGTATTTGCTCGTATTCATGGGCCTCTAGGCCAAATTTTTCGGCAATTTGCGTAACCTGTAATAAATCAAGAATATCCGACACGCCAAAGCGCGAAAACGGTAAATTAGCTAAACTGGCAAACGAGCTCAGTACTGGTTTTTCTTGCTCTATGGCTAAATCGGCAAGGGCGTATGGTATAAATCGGCTGCCCTGCGCACCACCAAAAACGGCCTCAATGTAAGGGCTATAAGTACCTACATCAGGCATCATCACAATGATATCTTTGGGGGTAAGCGTTGGGTTTTGATTAAACAAATTGAGTAAGTAGTCGTGCAGGCGCTCGACTTCCCTTAATGGTGTGTGGCAGTCACTTAACGTAATGCTGGTATCGTGTGCACTTATGGGCAGTTTACCCTCATCGTTTATAAACCATTCTTTGTTATCGGTAAGCGATTCACCTTTAAAGGCAAGTTGGTATATTTCGCTTTGCACTTGCCCAAGTAAGGTATCGTCAAACGCATCAATAAAACCATCAATCCAACGGGCATCAAGCTGCACCAGTTGCTCAAAATAATCGCGGCCGAGTTTACCCCACGACGACAACAACGGATTACCAATAAAATAGTATTCTTCATCAGGATTCGTTTGCTTTTTTTGCTGCGCTTCCACCAGCGGCATTTTGGCGTATTTAGCGTTTATTTTAGCCGCTGTTTTTTCATCGATTATATCGCCCCAATAATGCTCGCTGGGGTTAAAAAAGAATAAAAACACCTCAGTTTTTTTACTCAAGGCTTCAAACACGTCAAGCTGTGAGCTGGCAATAGCAGATATACCAAATAGGCTAATACGCTTTGGCAATAAGCTGCTATCCATACTCTCAAGGGCGCTGAGTAATTCTCCTTGCATGTTGGCGCGGTGAAATTGACTTTGCCCTAGCTGTTTGCTTAATTTGACAAGGCGGCGCCACAAATCGGGTTGCCAAGGAGCAATGCTGATATCTACATCGTCAAGCGTATCAACACCGCTATCCCATTTGGCTATCCAATGGGGGCGATACATTAAATATTGGTCGTACACATCGGCTATTTTTTCACATAGGGCAAAGGTTTTTTGGCCGTCAATATCCCCCTCTAAATAGGTTTTTAGGGGTAAATACAGTGGCTCGTCAATACAAGTAGGTAAAATTGCAAACAGTTTCCAAGCAAGGTTCGGTTTATTAAACGCCGACTCTTTAGGCACGTTTGGCAATAGTTGCTGGTACAACTGCCAAATAAAGCTCGACGGCAGCGGAAAGTCTACCTGCGCAGCTACGCCTAAATTTTCACTTAAACCAATTTTTAGCCACTGCGACATACCCGGCGATTGCACTAACACCACTTCTTTATCAAATGGGCTTTGCAATGGGTTTATTTTTAATAGCTGATGAAACTGCGCTTGCAGGGCTTCCATACGGTTTGATTGAATAATATTGAGCATACGATACCAGCCTTAATTGAGATACAGCCAGTGTAAGATATTTTCAATTTAAGCGGTAGCGCTAAGGAGACATTGGCGTTAATAAATCAGAAAGTTAGCCCGCCGATAGATGAACTTTTAAACGCACAGCTTTAACCGCAGTGCGTTTATTATTTAACCTGAACTGTGGATAATAAATCCATCTCAAGCAGCTATTTTCAGCGCTAACTGCGTTGAATTTACTTACAATAGGCTAGCTATTGACGCGTAATTTCGCCTTGTTTTCACTAAAAATCTCTAGCTAGAGAAAATAAACATAAATATCATTTTGATTCAATATGTTAGTAAATCTCTTAACCAGAGTTCAGGTTATTTAAATGGTGATGCTATTTATAAGGACTAATACTTGAAAGACTAAAGTCACTTTGCATAATAACTTGCCCATCAATGCCTTTAAGCTTTAATGAAATAGCAGGGTCGACTTGTTGCCAGTCTATACTTAAATCACCATAGTTAACATTATGTGTGTAATCACCGACACGATGCTGGTTAGGGCTAACGTCTTTCCACTTTTCTGTCAGGCCTGAGCTGGTCATTTCAATAAGCGGGTAATCAAGATTGTGTTGATACCTTGAAATCTCGCCCCAATGGGTATCGCCGCTGATGATCACCACGCCATTTACTTGGTGTTTTTTAATTAGCTCAAATAAACGGTTTCGATCCTCAGGAAAATTTGCCCACGACTCCCAACCGGTAAAATCAGGCAGTAACTGCAAGCTTGACGCTATTAGCTTTATTGCCGCTGGCTTTTTAAGCTCGGCTTCAAGCCATTGCCACTGTGCCTCTCCTAGCATTGATGCGCCTTTAACTTCAGTTGGACTGTACGGGCCTTGGTTATTTGCTTTACGCTTTGTAAAATACTCAAGTTCGCTCACTGAATTAAGCTTATCGCGATTAAAACGTAAGTCAGGCATGATCACCTGCACGGTTTGCTCGCCTTTGCCATACATGTACGAGGTATAAATACCATCAGGGCGGGTACGGCGTTTTGAATTAGCAGGTTCTTGCCAAAAGTCGAGCATAATTTGCCGCGATGCTTCTTTATGCGGATACTCTTTACCCGCATCGTTTTGACCATAATCGTGATCATCCCACATGGCTATTATTGGTGTTTTTGCGCGTAGTGCTTTAAAGCCAGGCTTTGCCCCAAGGCGTTGGTATTTATTTTTAAGTACAGCCATGTCGTTAGTATCGCCATAAATGTTATCGCCTAAAAAAATAAATAAATCACTCTGCTCTTTATTTATCGCATTAAATATAGGAATGTCTTTATCTTGATGCCCGCAAGAACCAAATAATATTTTAGACGGCGCAGCCATTGCTCCACTGCTAATCACAATAGTCAGTGACAGTGCAGAATAGGTAAGGGTTTTTAGTAACTGTTTCATTTTAAAATCTCGTTAATAGCCGGTGCCATATTAGGGTTAATTATGTGTGGATTTTGCCCAAGTGCTTTTAAAACGGTGGCGGCAACTTGCGCTTGTTTAAGCTCGTTTTTAGTTTTCATTAAACCGTTATTTTTAATTGCAGGGCCAATAGCTGCCAGCCAAATATGCTCAGAGCCAATAATTCCCTCAGGAAATGCCTTTTTACCCTGCTCCGACTTTGCTAATGCCCGTTTAGAGCTGTGATGTTGCCAATCGTTTGCGTAGCTGCCACGCCCATGATCGGTGGTAACAATTAACGTAGTATTATTTTTATAACCTGGGGTACTTTGAATGGTTTGCCACAAATCATTTAAAAATGCATCGCTTTGTTTGGCCGACTTTAAATAGGCATCGTAATGCCCATCGTGAGCAAAGTCGTCAGTCTCTCCTAAACTAATCACCAGTAGTCTTGGTTTTTTCGCCAGCATATACGCTTTGGCAAAACGATAGGTAAAACTATCAAGCCGTACATTGTGCCATGGGCTGGGGATTTCTGTTTGTAATGCGTTTAACAGGGGCGCATCGGCAAATAAATCATCGGCAATAGGCATAAATCCTGCGTTTACATACACATGACTACGCTTAGTATTTACAATGTAAGGAAACACATCCCAACTACCAAATAATGCGGTGCTGTTTTTAAATTCAGGTTGGGCGTTTAAACGCTCTAAAATAGTTTTATTTGGGTTGAATACCTTGTCGTTACTGTTGATACTTTCATCCATTTCACCAGTAAGAATTTCGTTATACCCAGGGTATGAAAAATACCACGGATTACTCACCGACATAGTTGAGCCTTTAGCCCTATTGCCAATAATAACGCCTTGTTTTGCGATAGTTTGAGTTAAAAATGGCATTAACAACTGTTGGCGCTGTTGCACACTTTCATCCCAAAATTCATTGCTTAACTGTGCTGGTTGCTTAACAAACTCTTTATTATTGAGCAGGTTTTTATCGGCACCATTAAATACTTCCTGCCAGCGCACGCCGTCAAGGGTGACTAACACTACATTTTGTTGAGCAGCCAATGCCACATTATTAAACAATAAAATTAAACTTAACCCGATAATTTTTATCATGCTTTTCATGGTGTTCTCATCAACTTTATATAGTAAAAAGCCCATCGATGATGGGCTTATATAAGATTACTTTAGGTTTAAAAAGTAGCCGTTAACGTCACGGCTGCTGTGCGTGGGGCGCCAATAAAGTAAGTACTCCCATTGCCCGTACCACCTGCCAAGTAACTTTTATCGGTAATGTTATAAACCACAAAGGCAATATCAACGGCTTTAAACGGGCCTGCGTTAACTTCGGCTGAATAACCTGCGTTTAAATCAAGCACGGTATAGCCATCAACGTCGCCACGCTCACCGGTGTATTTAGCCGATAAACCAAAGCGGAAATCGCCACTGTAGTAATCGGTTGATAGCACAAATAAATCATCCACTGAGTCAATTACTTTGCCTCCTGCCTCAAAGCCTGGCGCATCGCCTTTGTATTCAGAGCTATTATTGGTGTATGAGCTATACACATTCCACTCATTATTAAGCATATAACTTGCTGACAGCTCTAGACCTTTGGACTCAATACCGCCCACATTGAGGTACGAGCCGTTTGTGCCTATGGTGTAGTCTATACCGCCGGTATCGCTGCCAGGTGCTATAAAGGTGATGCGGTTATCAAACTCAATTGAATAGGCCGTTGCTGTTAATTTAAGTGCATTATTTTGATAGCGTACACCCAGGTCAATATTTTCAGCCGTTTCTGGCTTAATAGCTGATAAGTCAGAGCTATCGCGTTCAAGCACACCGTCTTTAATGGCGGCAAAGTTTTCGCTATAGCTGGTAAATAACTCAGTATTACTATTTAGCTGATACAAAATGCCGCCAATAAATAGTAGGTCTGAATCACTGTTTACTTTAGCTGTTGTGGCGTTTTTATAGTGGTCATACTTTTCTATATCCACTAAGTATTTTTTTACCCCTAGGTTTAAGGTAAGGTCACCTAGTGTCATTGAGTCTTGTGCATACCATTTAAGCGTATCAGTCTCAAAGGTGTTTTTGTATTGCGTCCAGTATGGGGTGTTATCAAAATGATGATAAATACGGGCATCGATTACTTTATGCCAATCACGCGACTCATCACGGTCACTTTGCTCATACCAAAAACCCGCTTCTATATCGTGCATGCCAAAGCTAGCCTGATAATTAGCAGTTACCCCTAAACGATCTTTATTGTAATGAGTATGACGATAAGACATAACAGGCGTTGCATCAGCGTCGTAACACGCAGGATTAAGCTCAGGACCCGACTCCCACGGCCAATTTAAACTTGCGGTACAACCTGCGTTCGGTGCAAGTGGATTACCGTTGCTATCTGTAAAGCCATAAGAGCCTGCGTTTGTGCCCCCCTCGGTGGTTGGGTTGCCATTTTCATCTACAGGGGACGTTAAATAAGGTGGGATCCAATCGCCACGACCAGAATTTTTATGATAATACGGGCTAACGGTTAATAATGATGTTGGAGAAATCGCGTATTCAAATTTTAAATAGCCTAGGGTATTTTCACGCAAGGTGCCCCAACCTTCTGCAAACATTTGGTCAAAGTGCGGAACGCCTGTCCAGTTCCATGTTAACTGATCCCAATTAGGGGTTTGTTCAAATTGCTCTAGGCTCACGCTATTGTAGTTGGTCTCGCTTACATCGTCGTACGATAAACGCCCTGTAATAGTTAACTCATCCAAGGTGGTAACAAATTTCGCTTCAGCGTGTTGGTTATCTTTTCCGCCATTGCTGCCTGAGCCAATCCAGCGGCTGGTATCGGTTTGTGAGTAACTCACGTACGCTTGGGTATTTTCGAAAATGGTGCCAGTTTCGTGCTTAACATAATAACGCGAAGCGTCGTGACTGCCTGAGGTATAAGCAAAAGTGGTGCTTTTATCTAAACTCGGTGCTTTACTTACAAAATTAAAAGTACCGCCTAATGCCTCTAATGAGGCCGATTTAATGTCTGAGCTACCTTGGCCAACTTCCACTGTCACCAAGTTTTCGCTATCGAGATAACGATTCGCTTTAGCCCCGCCACCATAATTAGAGCCACCATTAGGAATGCCGTCTATCGTCATACCTAATTGCTGTTGGTTAGAGTCAATACTAAAACCACGCATGGTGATAGTTGTTGACCAATCGTCGCCGCCAAATGCGTCGCCTTCGTTTATGCTAATGCCAGGTAAGTTATCTATTACTGATAACACGCTCGATACCGAGCTTTGTTGCTCAAGCATGGCAGGCTCAATAACGTTGTTTGCATAACTAGTTGGTTTTGCAGTAACGGTTACTTCTTCTATCACGTCATCGTTAGCATAAGCAGATGTTGATACCGCCATGGCCACAGCCATGCTCAAAATCGATTTATTTTTTAAAGCGCACATTGTTGTCCCGTTTGTTTCTAATTATAAAAGGTAATGATGAAAGCGGGCACAGTCTATTTTTTAAATATGACAACGAGGGGCAATTTTATTGACAGCAAGATTAAACAATTATGAGTAAATTATGGCAAATAAATGTATAAAAAAAGACACTCACAGTTATCCATGAGTGTCCTATGGTTTTTACTAAATTAGCTGCTATTTCAATTCAGCTAGCATTTCATCACTGTAAGCTGTGACTTCTTCGCCGTTTTTAATTTTGCTAATGTAATCTGGGTTAGCAATTAGCGGACGACCAATAGCAATTAAATCAAATTTATTGTCGTTAATCGCTTCTTTGGCAGTTTCAAAACTATAACTACCTACCCCCACTAAGGTACTTGCATAACCAGCTCGTAAAAATTCAGAGGTTGATTTACCTTCTAGTGAATCAAAACGCATGCTGTCGTCAAAAATACCGCCATGTAAATAAGCTAACTTGCGGTTTTCAAGCTCTGGTAATAAGTAGTCAAATACTGCTTTATCGCGATTGTCTTCGCTCATATTAAAATAAGCACCTGGCGTTAAACGTATTGCGGTGCGTTCATTGCCTACTACATTAATAACTGCATCGGTTACTTCCAGTGCAAAGCGCGACATGTTTTCTGGTGTTTGGCCGTACTCGTCATCACGTTTATTTGCCGCATAATGTAAAAATTGGTCAATTAAATAGCCATTAGCACCATGAATTTCCACGCCGTCAAAACCCGCTTCCATCGCATTTTCTGCGGCTTTAGCGTAATCGGCCACTAAGCCTTTAATATCATCTTTAGTGGCAGCTTTTGGCGTAATATAAGTTAGCTCGCGCATACGCGGTACTGAACCTTCAACCCCTATTGCAGATGGCGCCAAAACATCACCACCAAAAAAGTGAGGGTGAGCAACACGGCCAACATGCCATAGTTGTGCAAACATTTTTCCGCCATTGGCATGTACTGCATCAGTGACTTTTTTCCAACCTTGAATTTGTTCGCTAGTGAAAAGCCCAGGTGTATTTGGATAACCTTGAGCATCAGCACGGATAATAATGCCTTCACTAATAATTAAGCCTACATCAGCACGGCGAGCGTAGTAATCAACCATGGCTTGTGTTGGCACTAAATTGTCATCTGCCATACAACGGGTCATTGGTGCCATAAGTACGCGGTTTTGCAGTTCTATGCTGTTATTTAATTTAAAAGGTGAAAGTAAGTCAATCGACATAATGTTTATCCTTTATTGAATGTACATTCAAGATAAGGTCACTTGAATGAATATTCAAGTATAATTTTGAAACTTTGTTTAAGATTGCGTAAACTCCACCTAAGCCTAAGAAAAATAAATTTATTCATTACTACTCTCTCCACTAAAAGAGTCATTATGAGAACTGCAGAATTTGATACAGAGTTTGTACTGCGCCAAGCTATGGCCATGTTTATGCTTCATGGCTATGCAAAAACCAGTATGCAAAAACTGACTCAAGCCACCCATTTACATCCGGGCTCGTTATACGCGGCATTTGGAAGTAAAAAAGGCATTTTTTTAGCCGCTACTGAGCAATACCAAACCGATCGCAATACACAGTTTACGGCGCTGTTTGAGCACAGCAGTTGTATTTTAGATACGCTGAAACAATACCTTAATATCATTGTGCAAGAATGCGTTGACGGTGAAGCAACCAAAGTGTGCCTACTCACAAAAAGCATTAGCGAGGTAGAGGGTAACGATCCACAAATTTGCCACGTATTGCGTACTAATTTAACTGCATATGAGCATGCTTTTGCGCAGCAGTTACAAAAAGCAATTGATAATAAAGAAATTACCAATGGCCGAAGTGCCATAGAGCTGGCACGATTTTGTGTTATGGGTATATATGGATTACGCACCTACGCATTAACAAACCAAGACCCCGACGCACTAAACCAACTAGCCAATGAGCTACTAGCAGCCATCAGTTAAACTAAATTTTAAAGCGCAGCAGCTCGCTGCTCTTTGTATACTCCACAGTGAGAGAGAGCCAAAAATGACCACTGACAATTTATCAAAGCAAGACGACGTAATTTTAGGCCTTGGCGCAAAAAAACGACTCGCATACATGTACGAAACTGTGCAACAGTTTAAGCAAGTGTGGATTTTAAACGATGACGACGGCTGCGTAATGCTCACTAACGAAGACGACGATTGCGTGCCGGTATGGCCAACACGAGAATTCGCACAAGCCTGGGCAACCGGCGAATGGCAAGGATGTACACCTAAAGCAATTCCAACTGCAGATTGGTTTAGTCGCTGGACACCTGGTCTTGAAGAAGACGACTTACTGGTGGCCGTGTTCCCTACCGAAGAAGACGACGGCACAATTTTATTCCCTGATGAGTTTCAAGCCCAGTTGAGTAAATCAATTAGGAAGTATTAAATTTTAGGGCCTGTTGACCTTTCAGGATTAAAATTTGTTCAATCTAGGGGCCATTTAATCGCGGCGCGAGGTTTGTAACCTAGTGGGCTAAGTAAAAACCGAGCAAAGCTTCCGCGTCCTGCTCACGCCCCTTACCTACATCCATGTAGGCAACAAAGAGTAAATGACCCCTAGGCAGAAACCCTTCGGGCAGCGCCTGTTTGGCATTTACGCTACGTTATCGCCTATTTATGGGGAACAACCACACTACATAGGCTCTGCCTTGCCTAATTACCAAACAGACTGCTGAAAATTCAACCTCGAAAGATAAACAGGCCCTTAAGCATTAAAAGAAAAGTTTATTTACCAAAAGGTTATAAAGCATTTATTATAGTGTTGTAACTTACTTTTATAAAAATCGACTTGGGTGGACGTCAATTCCACCCCTGTAAAAAATCGAATAAAGTAATCAATGTTCAGGTAAATTTAATAAAAAATATACGTTTATTTTCTGTGTTTAAATTGGGGTCTACATGCTGTTCAATACAAAATATAAAAACAAAATTAATGAGTTAAATAACGAGTTAATGCAATTAAAAAAAACCAATGAAAAACTTGAGGCGCAATTGTTAGCAGCAAACAGCGAGAAATCACAACTAAACGACAATGAAATAGCAAACAATACGGCCTTTGTAAAACAGCGTGAATTAAACACCTTATCATTACAGTCATCTTATTTAATGAGTGACATCAGAGAAAGCTTAGCCTCAACTTCACATAAACTAATTAATGATATTACGTCATTTAAGTCATCCCAAGAATTACTTGATACAATTTTAGATATGTTAGCAACGACTTCATCGTCAACACATAATATCTCAAGAGATACAAAATCAGCCACTAAATCCGTTAAAGAATTGCAGTCAGTAACAACCGGAATTAATGATTTTGTAAACATAATTAAAGGGATTTCTGATCAAACAAATTTACTTGCACTTAATGCGGCCATCGAGGCCGCTAGAGCCGGAGAACAAGGACGAGGCTTTGCTGTTGTGGCAGATGAAGTAAGAACGCTCGCTCAGCGCTCTTCTGATGCATCTAACGAGATCTCTAATTTAATAGCTAAGGTCAATGAGCAAATGCAAAGCGTTGTAACTAACATTACTAGCGTTAGCGAAGAAAGTAATGGCATTGCAAATAGCTCATCAGAAATTGATGCTACCGCTAAAAAGGTGGTTGAACTATCACAAAATATGTATAGCGTTATTGTTAATTCAAGTGCCGATGCATTTATTCAAACAGTAAAAATGGATCACATTGTATGGAAATACGATATTTATAAAGTCATTTTAGGCCAATCAAATAAGACTGCAGAAGACTTTTCTGATCATACCATGTGTCGTTTAGGTAAATGGTATTACCAAGGTGAAGGTGCATTAAAATATTCAAGCATTAACGACTTTAAAGCATTAGAGCAACCACATGAAGACGTCCATAAGAATGGCTTTGCTGCTTTAGAAGCATTCCAATTAGGCGATATCAATACTGCTGTAGAAAAAGTATCTCTTATGGAGCAAGCAAGTTTTAAAGTAGTGGACATACTTAGCGCTTTATCACACAAAATTATGGATTATAACTGTAAATAAAATAGTCAAAAAACACCTCACTTTGCATAGCGTTATGATTCATAATCATTTGGCTATGCATACCAAACTTATATAAATCAATCACAAACTAATGACACCTCCACCTAAGCAATGCTGTTCAATAATCAAAAGTCGGATTTAATTCGTTATGGGCGCTTATTAATTATTGATACCTATAAACAACTTCCCAATAACGTAAATAATAAGCTCAATTGTAGCACTTGCCATCTTAATGAAGGGCGTGTAGCCAAAGCCGCGCCTTATGTGGGCATGAATGTGGTATATCCAAAGTATCGTTCACGTAATGCAAAAATAAACACCATTGAAGACAGAATTAATGGCTGTTTTCAACGCTCAATGAACGGTCAGCCACTGCCTACTAATTCAGTGCATATGCAGGCTATTGTCAGCTACATGAACTTTTTATCACAAAATATAAAAACAAAAACGATCTGCAAGACAACACAGGTTTTGTCACTATTAATAAAGAGCTAGTATCAAACGCCGATAACGGAAAAACTCTTTACGTTCAGCACTGTGCAAGCTGTCACCAACTAGACGGTCAAGGCTTATACCCTAATAATACTTACATGCTCCCAGCCATTGCCGGCAGTCAGTCGTTTAATGATGGTGCAGGTATGGCACGCACTTACACCGCAGCGGCATTTATTAAAGGAAATATGCCATTAGGCCAAGAAGGCATGTTAACCGAGCAACAAGCTGTCGATATTGCTTATTACTTTTCACATTTAGAACGCCCTATTTTTGCCAATAAAGCCGATGACTGGCCAAAAGGTGGCGCACCAAAAGACGTGCGTCGATAAATAACTAGATAGGTAAATAAATTAAGCATCGCTGGCGTATTTAAGTCACTCAACGACCCTCCTATTTACTGCTTTATATTTTACTCGCTCGTCAAAAAATGTACTATGGGGCATATAAATTAACAGCTCGTCGCAGTTAATTAAGACTTTATCGCAACCTAAGTGTAGTTACATTTAAGTCAACGTACTCTTACATGATTAATGACAAGGTAACGACAGGTTACAATAATAAGAGAATGTAAATATGAAAACTTTACTCGCCACGGCAATCAGCTCTGCGTTATTACTTTCGGGCTGCTCTGAGCCAAATGTAAACGCTGACAACAAACAGCAAACTACTGCGCAAAGTGTTTCAGCGCAAGCACAACAAGCTACCAACCCATTATTAGAAAAAAGCACACTACAGTACGAAACCCCTGACTTTGCAGTCATCAAAGATGAGCATTTTTTACCTGCCTTTAATCAAGGTATGGCGCAGCAAATGGCGCAAGTACAAAACATTATTAATAACACAGCCCCTACGACTTTTGAAAACACCATCGTGGCACTTGAACAAAGTGGCGAGTTATTAACGCGTGCAAGCAGCATTTTTTACAACCTTGCGGGCTCTAACTCAAACCCAGCGCGTCGTGAGCTTCAAAAAGAACTTGCACCAAAGCTTGCAGCGCACAGAGACAACATCTTTTTAAATGATGCGTTATTTAAAAAAGTAGCCACACTTTTTGATAAAATAGACTCTTTAGCATTAACAGCGCAAGAAACACGACTATTAGACGTTTACTATAAACGTTTTGTGCGCTCAGGCGCTCAGCTTAATGATGAACAAAAGCAGCAAATACGTGATATTAACTCATCGCTATCAACCTTAACGACACAGTTTTCACAAAACTTACTTGCGCTAAGTAAAAGTAATGTTGTCATCGTAAAAGACCAAAAAGAGTTAGCTGGCTTATCGGCAGGTCAAATTGAACAATTTGCTAATGCAGCCACAGAAGCCGGCCACGAAGGGCAGTATTTAATTAAAATCACCAATACCACTCGCCAGCCTGTTTTAGCTTCATTACAAAACCGTGATTTACGCGAGAAAGTGTGGCGTGCATCTTCAGAACGCGCGCTAGATGGTGAATTTAGTAATCGCGACATTGTTGCGCAACTAGTTAAATTAAGAGCACAAAAAGCAAAGCTACTTGGCTACAACAGCTGGGCTGAATTTAGTTTAGAGTCGCAAATGGCTAAAAAACCACAAGCTGTATTTGATATGTTTGCTAGCATGGTGCCAAGGCTAACTCAAAATGTAGCGTTAGAAGCTGCCGATATTCAAGAAAAAATAAATGCATCTGCAGAGCAGTTCGAACTTAAACCATGGGATTGGTTATATTACGCCGAGCAAGTACGTCAAGATAAGTACAACCTTGATGAAAAAGCAGTAAAAGAATATTTTGAGTTTAACCGTGTATTAGAAGACGGTGTATTCTTTACCATGAATCGTTTGTATGGCATTACATTTAAGCCACGTAACGATCTACCTGTGTATCACCCAGATGTAAAAGCATATGAAGTATTTGACGCAAATGGTGAAAGCCTAGCTATCTTTTTTGCTGATTATTTTGCGCGTGAAGGTAAACGTGGCGGCGCATGGATGAGCTCGTTTGTTAAACAGTCTGGTTTGCATGGGCAAAAACCTGTTGTCGTGAATGTTATGAACATTCAAAAAGGCGCCAAAGGTGAGCCGACACTTATTAGCTACGATGAAACAACCACTATGTTCCATGAGCTTGGCCATGGCTTGCACGGTATGCTTTCAAAAGTAAAATACCCAACCTTATCTGGTACGTCAGTATCAAGAGACTTTGTTGAATTCCCGTCTACGTTTGAAGAAGATTGGGCAATGCACCCTGAAGTAATTGCTAACTATGCTAAACATTATCAAACAAGCGAGCCGATTCCGGATGAATTACTTGAAAAAGTAATTAAATCAAGAAGCTTTAACCAAGGTTTTGATACATTAGAATATGTATCTGCCGCTTTATTAGATATGGAATGGCATTCATTACCGGCAGATGCCCCACTGCAAGATATTGAAAAATTTGAGCAAGATGTTTTAACAAAACACGGCGTTAACGTGCCATTTGTGCCGCCGCGTTATAAGTCTGCATTCTTTTCTCATTCAATGGGGGGCGGTTACTCTGCAGGCTACTATGCCTACATGTGGAGTGAAATTTTAGCAGCTGACGCTTTTGCTTATGTACAAGAGCAAGGTGGCTTAAAACGTGAACTAGGTGACAAATACCGTAAAGAAATTTTAGAAGTCGGTAACTCGCGTGACCTGATGGAATCGTTTAAAGCATTTCGTGGCCAAGAGCCAGACACATCAGCCTTACTTAAACGTCGTGGTTTAACAACCACGGTTGAATAACAAGCTGTTAGTAGAGCTTGATGGCTACATAGCCATTAAGCTCTGCTTTATGCTATTACATTAAACTTCAAACGCCCCTCATGCTAAGTTCAAACCTATATTCCAAATATGGCTCATTTGCTTAGAACACCGCTTTTCGAGCAAGTAACTAATTAACTTAACTGTATCAAGATCCTTAATCGCTTGTACTTCAGCCATCGCCAACTCCTTACTCAGTTGTAATAGTAACCTGGTAGCAACCAGTGTTGTAATACTCAACAAAGTTAGTCACAAACAACGCTAAAAGCTCCTTGCCCTCTCGTTCACTCAACCAGCTCACCAGCATGTGATATACACGTTTAATCACAAAACACACATCAATCTCTTTTACTAATTCAGAATCTAACCGGCCCTGGTATGAAAAGTCAGTAATATAAACAAGCTGCCAGCTGATGGCCGGCTTTTCTAGCTTTATTTCAACTGGATGAAAGCCCCCAGCTGCTGCGCTGTAATCTTTATCACGGAAATTCAAAGTTAATCGACACACCTTGCTTAGTAATCGCATTTACAATCACATTAAACAGTGACTCTGGCACGTTTAATCCTAGCACTTGCTCTATTTTAATCGCCATGCTCAGCGAATGAATAACTGGTTTCACCCTTGATGATGTGATCGACTATAGAAACGTCAATTAAGTTAAGTGCTTGCTGTAATTTGGTAGTAATAAGCTTGTCAGCTTGAGATGGTGTACTGACGCCTGAAGCATGATTGTGCGCCAGTATTACGGAGGCTGCATTAAGCTTCAGTACCTCTTTAACGACTTCTCTAGGATAAGCACTCGCTGCGTTGATAGTGCCCCTAAATAACTCTTTGTATTCAAGTATGCGATTTTGGCTATCCAAAAACAGCACAGCAAACACCTCATGCTCAATTAACGCCAGCTTGTGCCTTAGATATTCCTCACTGTCTTTTGGACATGTTAAAGCCCCATGCCTAAATTGCTTTTGAGCGATTATGTAAGCTGCTGCTTCAAGTATTTGTTCATCACTTACAGGGTGATCAAATTCGTATAGTGACTTGTTATTTTGCATTGCTATGCCCTCTTAATGGTTGATGCAAAATAGTGATGTATATGTTTAACGTTTTTGTTTCGCCTCAGTAAAAAATTACTACCCCCGGAAAGGATATGTACTAATAACCTAACCGGAGAAATCCCATGCGTTTAATCAAATTAAAAGAAGTTTTACATATCACAGGCTTAAGCCGCTCTACTGTTTATCGCCTTATGAGCGCTGGTGGGTTCCCCATGAAAGTTGAGCTAGGTGGTAACTCTGTAGCCTGGGTAGAAAGTGAAGTTGAAGAATGGATAAGTAAAAAAATAGGAAAAAGGGACACTGCAAGTGCTGCAGCTTAAAATGCTACCCCATGCGGGGTAGCATTAATAAAAGCTACTGGCTTAATTCATAAGAAAGTCTAAAGCCTGTTTTTATACCTTTGTATTTGCCAGTACAATTTCGCGGACCCGATGCTCTTATTACATGAGTATCACCATAAAAAGAGGTCAAACTCGCTGAACGTATACTTACGCCTTCCAACAACCACTCAGCAAAAAAGTTCGAGTCTATAAACTTTAGCCCGTTTTTTTCAAAGCAAGTTAAATTGTCAGGAAAACGCAGTGTTAATGCATCAAAGTCACTCTCATTCATATATGGAGGGTGCGCAGGGTACTGCCTACCGTCAGGTGTATAAAAGGTCATATCACTACCTTTATCAAAGTTAGCATTTTTTCCAACTTCATTATCCCTAACTGCTAAGTACTCATCGTAAGCAAGTAATCTAAGTGCTACGTTTGTTTCTTTTTCTGCCCAGCTAATATAAGCCAGGACATCATAAAAAGTAGATGTAGCAGCTAAACCTTTATCACACTCACTATTTAATGGGAGTAAAGAGTCACCCTTTCTGGTAGCAAAATATTCATGGTTTTTATGTAAAAAATCATTTAGTTCATCTATGGTAATAAGCTCTGAAACCATTAGCTCTTTCTCGGCTAGCTTAATCTTTTTAAAGCCATGTAAGCGCTTATTCGAGGTGCGGCTTTCAGTAATATAATCACCAGAGGTTTCATAATAATTTTGTAATAATACATGTTGCCCAGGGTAATTTTTAGTTAAACCGCCACTAGCATAGTAATGCTGTTCTGCTAAGTGACTATCTAACTCACGATTACCTTTATAGTTAAAGTACTCCCAACGCTTGAATCGATAATCTTCAATACAGCTTGGTATATCTGCTCGTTTTAGGTAGTCACCGTATATCTGATGTGAAAAAACCTTATCTCTTTGGTTTTTAATAACAAAGTCGTAGTTGCCGTTATTGTCAGAGAGAAATATAAGGTTTTCGTTGTAAGGAATTACATTCACCCACCCACAATCACTAGCCTGAAGCCGTTTATTTAACGCTTTTGAAAAAAACTCCATTTGTTTTTTAATTAATTTAACCTCAGATTCAAGCGTGCCCTCTTCAAAATAAACTTCTACTTCTGAATCAGGGCCATAACAATAGGTATCACAAAGGTTGTCCCCGAGTAAGTTATAACAACTGGGGACAGTATTATGATTCTTAACTAATATTAGTTCTGCAGCAGTAGTTACTATTTCTTTGTGTTTAACTACAGTTGGAGTAGCGTCTTGAGCTTTACCATTAGTGATAAAGTCTATGAAACTTGGTAGGCTTGTTTTATCCACTACTCTAAAGGCTATTTTTGCTGATAAACCTTGGGATAAAAGCTGCTGTTGGCGCTCATTTAATTGGGTTATGTCATAGTTATCACGAAAAGCCTTTAAATGAATATCGTTGGTAATTATACTTTCCCAATCACTATCAATCTCAAGTGCGTTATTTAGCTCTATCATATCCCAAGCTAGAACGCCTGAAAAATCAAAGTCGTGCCCAGTAAATAATTTACTCGGCATAGGCCCTTTTGAGTAAAACAGCCTTTCAGATACTTGCTGGTGGGTAAATTGTGTGTAGCCTAGTTGCATTCCACGGTGTTTATGCTCAAGTAAATTAACTCGTTTATGCAAGTTATGCTTTACCATAAATGGCTTAAGCTTTTCTTCAAACTCATTTGCGTAGTTGGCAAAGCCCCCCTTAATACCGAGGCTTTTAGCTAGTATATTAAGCCTTGTGGTAGAAGATATTTTTTCTCTGTCTTTAATAATTTTTTTAGCTGAGTATTTTAAATTCTCTGGTGTTAAACCAGTTACAGGCAGTATATGAAATTTTTCTAGAGGGATGTATGTAGTTGGAACTGAGGTATTGTTTTTCATTCTATAACCTTAAAGAATAGTTAAAGCCCCGTTGTATATTTTTAACGGCGTACTTCCGGCTACTAAGTCCAAGAATGAAGTGTATATCGTAGGTGTCATGTAAAACGATTTGAGTGCTTTGTTTTGTAAGAAGTACATTACAAACCGCAGGTAAGCCCCTACCCTTGGAACGCAATCTATTATGAAAGTATTTATTAGTCAATGAATTTTTTAAGAAATCAATGACTAATAAAAGTGATGTCAATTCTTTAGCGTACTTTACTAACAGTAACTTAGAGTCAAAACTTGGCTTAAACCCCTTTATGATGTCTTTAGCTTAACGCTATTTCTTTGAAATTAAAATACTATTATTGTTAAATCGATTCTCTAGATTGGTTTGAGTCACATCACCCCTAAAGCCCTAAATTTTTCCATTTGAGTATTAGCCCACAGATCATCGCCACTAACTTTACGATATACCTTTAAATAAGCTACGGCCTTAGTGACCTTATAATCTTGGTGCTCTTTTAATTCATCGAACGCGACTTTAATTTGTTTTACTGCATCTGCTTTGTTTTTTTCGTCATACTTCCAGTCAAAAACATCTTTAAACTGAAGTACTTTATCTTCATATTTAAACTGTTGGTCTGGATGGTGAATACGGAAAGTTTCCAAAAATAGAAACTTCGCCACTTCTTCAATAATTTCGTTTTTATTACTAACGTTATCTTTGGTTTTGGTATAAACGGTTTCATGAAAATCATCTAAACCATCCATCAAACGCTGGTACATTTCACGGGACCAATAATAAGTAGTGTCACGCTTGATTTGCTTGTAGTTATTTATTTCGTTAACACTTGGAATTTGGTCCACTTCCATTGGTGGAAAGTCCATTTCAAAGAACTTTTCATTTTTACCATCGGTTACGTGGATAAATTTAGGGAACTCATGTTCATCTAATACTCCAGCGGCTTCAATGGCAGTCATTTCTACATTATCTACACCCACTAACTGCCAATGACCTTCTGGCAATACCCATAACATTACCCGGTGAGTAGGCTCACCATTATTGTCTTTACCGTAAACTAAACTGACTTACTGCTCTTCGCTACTAACCTTTAAATTAGCTTGTTGATCAAAACCTTTAGCAGCGTAAGCGGTGCTTTGCAATTCAAGCGTAGCCAGTACTTGGGCTTTTAGCGCTTCGCCTTGGTCTAACTTATCTTGCTCTGCTTTAGTAAGTTTCTTTGTTTTTGTTTCTTCAGTCATGTTTGTCTACTTATAAATTTGTTATGTTATTGCGTGATTGCTGCTAGCGTTATAATTAGGCTCGGTAAAGAATGGCTCGGCCACCAATCACATTCATATTCGGGTGTCTTTTTGCAATGGCCAACAACTGTGGGCCACTGGTTTTAAATTCTTTTAACTGCTGTATTAACTTATCTGTTGGTAACGGCTTGTTGGCTTCTTTTAATAGTGATTCAAGTGCTAGATCCAAGGTAATTTCAACTTTCCCCATACTGATTTGGGTTTCACCAGACTCAAGATGAGTAACGGTAAACTCAGGCAATACCGCTAGAAACAAAGCCAGTTGCTCTGGCAACCATTCCAGCTGTTTAATTAACTTATTATGTTCTCGCATCAATTCACTCAGCATCATGGGTACTGTGAGTTGATGTTTAATATCGTTTAACAGTTGCGTTGCTAACATATTCATTACTCAAATAAATTTAAGTTATTAGGCTGGCTGTTGTTTGAATCAACCTTTTGAGCTGAGGCTAATGTATTGGCAAGCCAAGGTTCAGCACCTGATTGCAACTTAAGTGGAATGGCCCCGTTATTTAACAGCACAATATTGCCACTGGCGTCTGATTGCTGTTTAACAAACAAAGGCACCCATTGGTTTTCATTATTCTCTTTAGCTCCAGCCCAAGTTCCACCTTTGCCCTCATCAGAACGTACTACTAATGCAGCATTTGCGGCGGTATAAATGTATTTATTACGGGCCATGGCATTACCAACACTAAAACCAGCTTCAGGGTAAAAACTTGAGATTAACACTAGTTGTTCATTTTGTAGGTGTTTGCGCCATTTGCTTGCAGTAGCCGCCTTTAAAAGACTATCTGCCATAATGCCAATAGCTGTACCACCTGCATTAAGCGAAGCCAACATAGCGGTTTCATCAGCACCTCTTGCTGCCCCCGATACAATGTTAATATTCTCCTGGGCGGCTTGTATTGCGATATTTTGAGTAAACTCTTCATCAATATTATCAATACCTCGCGAGCCAATAACGGCTAAACCACCTTTTTGAAGTAGTGCCTTATTGCCAACACCGAAAAATACCGGTGGTGAAATATGACGAAGTTGCTTTTTAAGTAGCTGAGGGTATTCGCTATCTTGTCTGGTGATGACCCAAACACCTGCACGTTGCCATTTCTCTAGCGCTAAACCCATAGCTGCTTTGCGGCCTAAAATCTCAGATAGGCGATCAGCGGTAATTTTGCCTTTAGGATCTTTCCATTTAGACAGCACCTCATCAAACTGATGAAACAACGAACTAGGTGTGAAATTAAATTCATGTAGCCAACGAGCAAAACGGCCATACTCTATGGCGGTTAGTGGGCGAGCCTCATCTTTTTTAGGCTTACTAAAAAAAGTTGATAACAGCAAAACTGCTTGTGTATTTTCGTTATATTGGGTGTTTTGAGTATTCAATTTATCACTCTTTAATTTGATTTCGTTGACATAATAGCCATTGGAAATACTGGGCCACTTGCTTCACGCCTTAACAATGCTGCAATTACCGCAAACGTCCAACCTGAATCTGACGCATCATCAATAAGTAATACCGGCTCGCCTACATGTACATTTTGAACAGCGAAAGCCCCATCAAGGTTTTTACACCGGAAATCGCTATTTTCCATGCGCTTTTGAGGTAATGTTTGATTTACTTTGACTACAGCTTCAACACATTCTAAACCAAGTTTTTGTGCTACTAACTCAGCAAAGTCTTTTACTAAATTCGGATAGTTTTGCGATGGCACATAAGTTACCCAAGTAGGCATAGGATTTGGCTGCCAGCGTTCGTTTATCATCTTCACACAGGCGTCGGCTAATTTAGGGTCGAAAACATGATCGCGTTTACCAGCAGCGGCTATTTCGCCCCAACCAGCTTCTCCCCAATGACATAGTGCAGCGCCAGGCTCATGTTCTAATGCGCCAAATTTATAGCCAAAGTCATACACCGGAAATCTTTCAGCCGCTTGAGCATGTCCATTACCTACTTGTTTTTTAGGTTCAATTTCAATCATGGTATTACTCAAAAATTCGAAAGCTTGTTGTCCTAATTCTTGTGGATATGTCGTTTCAAACGCATTATCAGGATCACAGTTAGCACATTTTCCACATGGAGCTGCGAGGGTATCGTCAAGCGCAGAGGCTAATACTTGCATTAAACATTGGTCACTTTGAAGGTAAGCTTGAATTTCTTGCCACTCACCTGTTTTTCTATTTGATAAACGTTGGATTATTTCTGTCGGTAATGAGTAATTATTAATCGTACGCTTGTATAAAGAGCCTTCCTTAACTATCGGTGTTGGGTATTCAGCTAATAGAAACTTTAGCGCAGCTTCTATTTTCATAGGTGCAAAATTTAGCTGTGCTTCCAAATCAGCTTTTTTAAGGCCGTCACAACTGTCTTCTTCGAGTAGAGCGAGTAAATCACGAACTAACTCTTCTTTAGGGAACGCCTCCCTAATAAAGTAGTTTTGGATTTCTTCGTCTTCATCGCCAGACAGTAATACACCATAAGCATCATTAATACTCCGGCCCGCTCGGCCTACTTGTTGGTAATAGCTAACAACTGATCCTGCACTTTGATAGTGAATGACGAAAGCTAAATCACCTTTATCAAAGCCCATACCTAAAGCTGATGTGCTAACTAATACTTTAATTTCGTTATTTAGTAGTTGTTGTTCTAGCTGCTCTCGTTTTATTGCACTTTCAGCACCAATTAGGCCTGGAATTCTGCCAGCGTAACCTTCTGCGGCAATTCCACAACTTCGAAGCCATGCTGCAACAAGAAAGGCGTCATTGATAGTTGTTGCGTAAACAATACCTGTCCCTTCAATTTGTGGAATAGTATGGGCAAGCCAAGCTAAACGCTTTGAACGTTTGTCTAGATGTATATTTTGAAGGTGAATTGATTCTCGTGTTAGTTGCCCACGCAACAAATACACCTGTTGACCTTCAACGTGTAATTGTTCTACAACATCTCTAACAACTCGCTCGGTAGCTGTAGCCGTTGTGGCGAGTACTGGAGTATCGGCAATGTTCCCAAGCACTCTTGAGATCCGTCGATAATCAGGTCTAAAATCATGCCCCCAGTCTGAGATACAATGCGCTTCATCTATAACAAAAAAACCAGGGTTAGATGGTATTATAACGTTGTCTATAAACTCCTGGTTAGCCAATTGCTCAGGCGCTATGATTAATGCATCTAAATTACCGACTAAAAATTGAGCTTTGTTAACATCATTTTGTTCACGGCTTTGAGAAGAGTTAACCGTTCCGAGTGCAACACCATATTTTGCAGCTGATTCAATTTGGTTGCGCATTAAGGCCAGTAAGGGAGAAATAATAATTGTAGGGCCATGACCTTGCTCACGCATCATCTTAGTTGAGATGAAGTAAACCGAGCTCTTACCCCAACCAGTACGTTGCACACATATCAATCGGCAGCGTTGATTTACAATTGCATCAACAGACTCCCACTGATGCTCATGAAAATTAGCTGTTGGGCTTCCAACACCTTGCCTTAATAATTCCAGCGCTCTTTGCTGATTCATGGTTAATTCCTTTTATTTGACGTTAAGTAAATCATTTAGTTTGATTTTATCTATGTACACTCCAAATGTATATCAGCTACCTAATTGTTTTCAATAATAAAGAACCTAATTGCCGTGTATTAAATGGATTTCCGTTACTATTTAAAATTGAAACCCCTAACTCTTTAGCAATATCACGTAAATAGGGTTTACTTGGCGTTACGAGCTCATCATTCAAAAGCACTTCAATAGTACCGTTTTCAAGTTCAACTAATTTGTAGTTATTCCATATAGCTTCTTTTACATTTAGTAATTTACGTGGCTTAACCGGTGTATTTATTAACTTACTCATAGCTATAGCGCTCTTACCTGTTGGCCCAATATTCATGAGTAGTTTTGCTTGTTCAACAGTGGTATCTAATAAGGTTTCAACCTGCATTTCCTCAGTGTTTATTTTCAAAATAATAATGCGGTCAACCAACGCTAACGTATTTGTGTTAAAGCTTATATGGCCGCTTAACCCCATTTTAGCTGTTGTTTTTACTGATATCCGCTCACCACTACTTGATACAACATCGTACCCTGCCTGATTAACCTAAGTTGCCATACGTCCATTAGTTATAAGTGCGGCGTACAGTTCCCCTATTCTACCGGTTAAATGTCTTAGCTCTATTGCAGGCACATCTCAGCTTAACTCCCTTTCTAGCCAGCTCATTGCCTCACCCAGTGATGGAATGATTTGCATTTGTGTTAAAGCCATTTTATATCCTTATTTTATCTACTAACCAACTTTTAAAAGATGCTTATGCCCTGACACCGACAATGTACCCTGAGATGCTTTGCCTATATGATCGCTCCACCAATTCATTAGCTCTCTGCGTTTTTCTATGTATTCAGCTCTATTATAAGCAGAACGAACTTGGTTTTTATCAACATGTGCCAGTGCAGCTTCTATTATATCTGGATTAAACTCATGCTCATTTAATGTGGTGCTACCAAGCGAGCGCAAGCCATGGCTTACTAGGCGGCCTTCAAACCCCATTCGTTTTAGTGCCATATTAGCTGTTTCATTATTGATATGATTTCTCGGGTTTCTGTCTGATGGAAAAACAAAATCTCTGTGCCCTGAAATTGGTTTTATTGCCTCTAATAACTCTATAGCTTGTTGTGATAACGGTATGACATGCTCTCTTCGCTTTTTCATACGTTCAGGGGGGATAGTCCAAAGTTTATTCTCAAAATCAATTTCATCCCAACGAGTACCGGCTGCTTCACCTGGGCGGGTAAGAGTATGTAACTGCCATTCAATCAAAAAGCGAGTTACTCGTTTAATCGACGCCGTTGCAAGCGTTTGCATCAATTCAGGCAGCTCTTCAGGTTTTAACGAAGGCATGTTTTGCTTTTGTGGCTTTTTTAATGTTTCTTTAATTCCAGCAAGAGGGTTAGCTTGAATATAACCACTATTAACTGCGTAAGTAATAACTTGGTTTAATCGTTGACTCAGACGCTTAACTGTTTCTAGGGTGCCTTTTGCCTCTATAGGCCTTAATATTTTTATTACTTGGGGTGCGTTAATTTTGCCAATTGGATATTTACCAATAACCGGTAAAACATAGTTATTTAATGAGCGCCAAATATCTTCACCATGAGCTTGCGTAAAATCAGGCTTTTTAACCTCGAACCACTCTAAAGCCACTTTATTTAGTGTTAACTCTTCTTGAGCCCGTTTAAAAGCTAAAGTTTCATCCCTATGCTCTTTTGGATCAGTCCCTAAAGCAACTAGTTCTCTAGCTTGTTGCGCTAACTTTCTGGCATTTACAATAGATACATCGGGGTACTTGCCTAATCCCATGTTGACACGCTTTTTTGTGATTGGATGGTAGTAATTAAAGTTCCAGAGCTTAGAGCAACTCTTTCTAACTTTTACTTGTAGGCCGTTACCATCAGATAAAATTATATCTTTATCCTCTGCTTTTACTTTTTTAACGCTGTATCGGTAAGCTGCTTCGCTAATCTTGCCATAAAAAATAAACCCTACTCCAATTTAGCATTCTTTATTATGGCAGTTTATTAAAGGAATACCATTTTAGATACTAAAGCTTTGAGCTTGGGTGAAACAGCATGGGACGGGGTAAACGCTAAGCTATTGATTTAATATTGTTCTAGGCACAAAAAAAGGACGCTAAAAAGCGTCCTAATATAGAATAATGGTGGAGGAAGAGGGATTCGAACCCTCGTTAGGGATTAACCTAAACACACTTTCCAGGCGTGCGCCTTCAGCCACTCAGCCATTCCTCCACGGTGTTGCAGTGCAACAGCGCGCTATAGTATGAAATACACTTGCTTGGTGCAAGGCCTTTTTAACATCACGCTTTTAACTGCTCAATAATCAAACTAACTCTTCATAAGCAAATAAAAAAGGCGATACCTGAGTATCGCCTTTATCTAATGCGTTATATTGCCATTTATTACTTTGCCATGTTGGCTGTAAAGTCTAACATGCGATTAAGTGACTTGAGCGCGCCTTCGCGTAAGTCCATATCTACAAATACTTCTTTACCGCTGGCATCAATCAGTGCTTCCTCAATCGCTTGTAAGCCGTTCATTGCCATCCAAGGGCAGTGAGCGCAAGTTTTGCATGTAGCGCCGCTACCAGCCGTTGGCGCTTCAAAAAACTCTTTCTCTGGGCATAGTTGCTGCATTTTATAAAAAATACCGCGATCGGTGGCTACAATAAACTTTTTATTAGGCATAGTTTGTGCCGCTTTAATTAGCTGGCTTGTTGAACCAACCGCATCTGCCAGCGCTACTATTTCAGCAGGTGACTCTGGGTGAACCAATACACCTGCGTCTGGGTGTAGGGCTTTCATATCTTTTAAGGCTTTGGTTTTAAATTCATCGTGTACGATACATGCGCCGTTCCACATGATCATATCGGCGCCGGTATTTTTTTGAATGTAGCTACCTAAATGCTTATCTGGGCCCCAAATAATTTTTTCGCCTTGCTCATCTAAGTGCTCTACTATTTCAAGTGCACACGATGAGGTAACTATCCAATCAGCACGCGCTTTAACCGCGGTAGAGGTGTTAGCGTATACCACCACTTTACGATCTGGGTGTTGATCACAAAATGCTGAAAACTCATCCACAGGGCAACCAATATCTAACGAACAGGTTGCTTCTAGCGTTGGCATGACAACTGTTTTGTTTGGCGTTAAAATTTTAGCGGTTTCACCCATAAAACGTACGCCTGCGACGATGATCATGTCGGCATCGTGGCGAGCACCAAAGCGTGCCATTTCTAGTGAATCGGCTACACAACCCCCTGTTTCTTCGGCAAGTGCCTGAATTTCAGGATCAGTGTAATAATGAGCAACAAGTACTGCGTTTTTTTCTTGCAGTAGTTGCTTAATACGTGCTTTATATTCGCCTTTCTCGTCTTTAGTTAACGGCGCTGGCTTAGGAGGAAAGATATAACCTTCAGGCATAATAGTTTGAGCTAGACTCATGTTCTCGACCACTTCATCTACAGTGCATTAATTACGGCAAATTATACGAGAATACGCAGGTAAATAACAGCTATCTGGGCATGCTGTTTATAAATAAAAATAACAAACTAATTTAAATGTGATAAGGGAAATGTTGAGATTTTTTAGAAGTGGTGGGTCATGATGGACTTGAACCATCGACCAATGGATTAAAAGTCCACTGCTCTACCAACTGAGCTAATGACCCG